>JAHDGT010000223.1 GCA_020631675.1 Bacteroidota bacterium | reverse complement strand
CCCTGAGCGGCGGCTTACAAAGGCGGCCCAGAGGTAGCCATTTGTAAGCCTGCCAGCGAAGCAGCAGACAGGGTAGCCCATTTAGCGGATAGCCCGGTTTTTTGCCTAAAAAGCCGTAATTGATCTATAATTTTATATGTTTATTTTACCATTCAGAGGAACCCTTTTTCTTATTGTTGCCGTTTTACCAAAGCGGCTTTTTAGGCAAAAAACGCAGCGATAGACATCTATAAAAAATAAAAAGAATGAGATTGATTTTAAGCCTATTCTTTCTTTTCACCCCCTTAATGGGGTATGCACAGGATTGCGATTGTATAGAAAATTTCAATTGGGTGCAGCAGACTTTTGAAGAGAATGACGCGGGCTTTTCCTTTGTGCTGGACAGTAAGGGAAAAGAAGCATACGCACAGCATAATGATGCTATTTTAGCTAAAGCTGAACAAGCTGACAACATTACAGATTGTAGTCGCATTTTACGAGAATGGTTGGCTTTTTTCAGGTCAGGACATATTGATCTGCAGCTATTGCCTCCTAAGCAAGAGGACGCGAATGCCAATGGGGAAAGTGAAGCACAAAGTGGGGAGTTATATCCGGATTGGGAGCGTTTGGATGTTGATTTAAAAAAGTTTGAGCGCAGGCTGGCAGCCAAAAAAACGGCTGATTATGAAGGGATATGGTTATCGGAGCCCTATACGATAGGCGTTAAGAAAACGGAAGATGGCTATAAGGGTTTTATCATAGAAGCGGATGGTGTTTTTTGGAGTAAAGGGCAGGTTAAATTCGAGATCAAGAATGATCAGGAAGCGGTTTATTATATGCGGGACCACTCTGCTCAGGAGTTTGACCAGGTGGCTTTATTGGGGGATAATTACTTGCAGATCGGTTTTATCACTTTAAAACGCTTGGCTCCGAAATCGTTTCCTGATGATCCAAAGTTAGAGACGTATTTCAAAACACTATCAACGGAAGTACCATTTTTTGAAGTTGTGGATGAGCAGACCACATTGCTTAGAATCCCGTCTTTTAATGGCGTTTTCAGAGCCGTTATCGACAGTCTAATATTCGCCCATAAAGACCAAATAGCTAAAACGGAAAACCTGATCATTGACATTAGGAATAATGGTGGGGGTAGTGATCGTTGTTTCAGGGAGCTACTGCCTTTTATTTATACGAATCCGATTAGAACGGTTGGGGTAGAAATGTATTCTACGAAGTTGAACAACCAGCGGATGTTGGACTTTATCAATAAGCCGGAATACAACTTTGATGAGGAAGGGAAAAAGTGGGCACAGGAGTCGTACGATTTACTCTCAAAAAGAGTAGGGGAATTTGTAGATATGGACTCCACACGTATTAGCATTACGACTTTGGATGAGGTGATGCCTTATCCAAAAAATGTGGGCATCATTATGAATGAGAACAATGCCAGTACGGCAGAGCAGTTTTTATTGGCGGCAAAGCAGAGTAAGAAGGTGAAATTATTCGGGCGAACGACCGCTGGGATTTTGGACATTTCGAATATGTACTATGTGGAATCGCCTTGTAAGGAATTTGTGCTTGGTTATGGTTTATCTAAAAGCATGCGTTTGCCGGATATGGTCATAGATGACATTGGCATTCAGCCTGATTTTTACTTGGATAAGGAGATTCCGGAGTATGACTGGGTGGAGTTTGTTAGTAAGCGATTAGGAGAATAAAAAAAGGCGAGCTGTAAACAGCTCGCCTTTTTTTGTTTAGCAATAATGCTTCTTATAGCTCGAAGCGATCTAAGTTCATGACTTTGTTCCAAGCGGCAACAAAATCGTTTACGAATTTAGCTTCACCATCGGCACATCCGTAGACTTCTGCCAAGGCACGTAATTCTGTATTAGAACCAAAGATCAGATCCACACGAGTAGCCGACCATTTGAAGTCGCCCGTTCTGCGATCACTGCCTTCGAATACATCTTGGCTGGCTTCGCTGGCTTTCCAAGTGGTGCTGATGTCCAATAGATTCACGAAGAAATCATTGGTCAAAGCGCCTTTGCGATCCGTGAACACGCCATGAGGTGCATTGCCGTGGTTGGCGTCTAAGACACGCAAACCACCAACCAAAGCCGTCATTTCAGGTGCGGTTAAAGTCAACAATTGTGCTTTATCCACTAACATTTCCTCTGCGGAGATCGTGTATTTGGCTTTCATGTAGTTACGGAAACCATCTGCTTGTGGCTCTAGTACCGCGAAAGAGTCCACATCTGTTTGCTCTTGTGTAGCATCTGTACGACCAGGGGTGAAAGGTACTGTCACCTCATGTCCGCCAGCTTTAGCCGCTTGCTCTACGGCGGCGCAACCACCCAAGACGATCATATCCGCCATAGATACTTTCTTACCGAAAGCCTTTTGAACGCCTTCTAAGGTACTTAGTACTTCACCTAATTGCGTTGGGTTATTCACAGCCCAATAACGCTGTGGAGACAATTGGATGCGTGCGCCATTAGCACCACCGCGCTTATCAGAACCACGGAAAGTAGAAGCAGATGCCCAAGCAGTAGACACCAATTGGGATATGCTCAAACCAGATGCTAAGATCTTCGCTTTTAGGTCGGCTTGATCTTGCTCATTGATCAATTCGTGATCTACTGCTGGAACAGGGTCTTGCCAGATCAGCGTTTCTGCTGGCACCTCCGCACCTAGGTAGCGTGCTTTGGGTCCCATATCACGGTGGGTCAATTTGAACCAAGCACGAGCGAAAGCATCTGCGAACTCATCTGGGTTTTCCAGGAAGCGGCGAGAGATTTTCTCGTAGGCAGGATCCATGCGCATGGCCATATCGGCCGTGGTCATCATGGGGGCGTGTGTTTTGGTCGCGTCATGCGCATCAGGTACAGTATCTGATGCTGCACCCGCTTTTGGATGCCATTGGTGCGCACCTGCTGGGCTCTTACCTAATTCCCACTCGTAACCGAATAAAGTTTCTAAGTAGCTGTTATCCCACTGGATAGGTGTTTTGGTCCAAGCTCCTTCGATACCACTGGTGATCGTACTGCCTCCATTACCTGTGCCGAAAGTGTTTTTCCAGCCCATGCTTTGTTCTTCGATACTCGCGCCTGCTGGCTCCGCACCTACGTACTGGTCGGGGTCAGCCGCGCCATGTGCTTTACCGAAGGTATGACCACCCGCTACTAAAGCAACCGTTTCCTCATCATTCATCGCCATTCTTCCGAATGTTTCGCGAATGTCGCGAGCAGAAGCGATGGGATCAGGATTACCATTGGGTCCTTCTGGGTTCACATAGATCAAACCCATTTGTACAGCTGCTAATGGGTTTTCTAACTCACGATCGCCGGTGTAACGCTTATCGCCTAACCACTCTGCTTCGGCGCCCCAGTAGATGTCTTGTTCTGGCTCCCAAACATCAGCACGTCCGCCAGCGAAACCAAAGGTGTTGAAACCCATAGATTCTAGTGCGCAGTTACCTGCCAAAATCATTAGATCCGCCCAAGAGATTTTTCTGCCGTACTTCTGCTTGATGGGCCAAAGTAATAAACGGGCTTTGTCTAAGTTTCCGTTATCCGGCCAGCTGTTCAATGGGGCGAAGCGTTGTGTACCAGAACCTGCACCACCACGGCCATCAGCGATACGGTAGGTACCCGCGCTGTGCCATGCCATACGAATGAAGAACGGGCCGTAGTGACCGTAATCTGCTGGCCACCAGTCTTGAGAATCGGTCATTAAATCGTACAGATCCTGCTTTAGTGCCGCAAGATCAAGCGATTGGAATTCGGCAGCATAATCGAAGTCTTCTCCCATTGGATCGGTAAGAGAAGAATGCTGACGAAGGATGTTTAGTTTTAGTTGATTGGGCCACCAATCTCTGTTGGAGGTACCACCACCAGCACCTTTATTGATGATGCCGCTGGAAAACGGGCATTTGCCGCCTGAGGAATTGATTCCGTAGCTGTCCATATTACTATTTTGTGCTTTATGTTATAATTTAGTGCAAATTTGCTAGTTTTAATGCTAAAAGAGAAGCCCTTTTTTCTCTATAACTTAATCATAACACCATTGTTCAAGTATGTCGCATCAATACTGGTATAAAATCCCACTCCCACTAAGTGGAATGAATAATGGAGTACACTGCTTGCATACGAGCATTTACCATTTGGCACAATTGCCGAAGAACGAATTCGCACCGGACTTTCACTCTTCATTCACTTACCCTAAATGGGAAAAGTTGGCTATTGATATGCTTTGGCGGGCCTTTATGAGTTTGTTCTTGGGTGGCTATTTGAGTGTTTCGGAAACAAAGGTATCACGGTGGCTAATTGGTAAGTTGGGCTTTAAGCGAAGGGAGTATCTCATTCAACTTCAGCTTACCGATAGTGCTTTAGCAGATGAGACTTTGGGCTGGTTGGAAAAGCGCATACTGGAAGCCATCACTCAATTTGATGCTTCGACCGCCGTTGCGTACGGACTGTATTTTAATGCGCAAACCGTAGCGGTAATGAATGCTGTTTTGGAAACAGAAGAGGAAAAGCTGTCTAACCCTGTAAGCTTGCTGTTGAGAAATATGGTGGTGAATAGTGAGCGCAGGGATTTATTCAGCTATGAGCTGGGTACAATGACGTTTCTGTTCGCCTATGAAATGGAGCAATACATCATTGATATGCCTAAAGGTAAAGGCTCGTTAAAAATTGACGAGCTAGATAAGCAAGCTAAGGAATTGATGCAGCGCAATAAAGCCTTTAACACCTTTGCGAAAAAGCTCAGAAAGGTAATCCGAAAAAGATTAAGTGAACGGCTTTATACGGTGGATATAGATCATGTGGATTGATTTTTAAAGTGGGATCACCGGGTCTATTTTACAAGAGCTTTTGAGCATTTCTTTGCTGCTGCCGTCTTTGTAATTCACCTTTAGTTCTACTCTTCTTTTTTGACGGTGGTTGTGAATGATGACTCGCTTGCCGTCAGGAGATAATTCCCCATCTAATTTTGGTCCGTCTTGGTAGCGGATATAGTCTAATGACTCTGCCGGTTCTTCTAAGTAGATCTGATGTAGATCTCCGTCTTCGATAGGAATATATTCTCTTTCTTTTTTAGGGGGAAGTGCTGGGTCGAACTCTACTTTATTCTTGTTTTCTTCTGTTGCTTCTTTTTCAGGACGTTGCTTTATTGCTTCCTCTTTCGTTTCAGCTTCTGGGTTTTGTTTTTCGGGATTCGCATTGATCTCTACAATGACTGGTTTGGGTACGACTACTGGTAGGCCTACGCCTGGGGTTTGGGCATTGAGAGTAATCGTTGTGCCTATTATTAGGATAAGGAGGGTATAGCGTAGCGTGTATGGCTTCATGGTTAAATGCATTAGTATTCTTTTGCGGCAAAGCGGGAGGACACATGGGTCCTCCCCTACATGGGTTTTGTAGTTCTTAATCTCAAGATAAAGTAAAGACGATCAGTAGGCAAATTGAGATGATGTTATGGTGCTGCATCCTTTTGCTTTTGGCGATGGATTCACATCCATCGCTTTGATGTGCCGTCCCGTTGGGACTCTTGGATCTTCCAATGATTTCGGTTGATGTTATGCAGCCCAGTTATCGCGATCTAAACTGCGATAGTGGATGGCTTCGGCAAGGTGATCCACTTCGATGGCGGCTTTGTGGTCTAAGTCGGCTATGGTCCTGGCTACTTTTAGAATACGGTCGTAGGCTCTGGCGGATAGTCCTAGTCGTTCCATGGCTTGTTGTAGTATTTTTTGCCCTGCTTTGTCAATGACGCAGCGTTCCCGCACCATATTGGCGGGCATTTGCGCATTGCAGTGAATGTATTTGTTTTGGTGGAAGCGTTTGGCTTGCAGGTCTCTTGCCTCGACTACTCGCTCTCGAATATTGCCGCTGTTTTCGGATTGTTCCGTGCTGGTGAGTTGGGCGAAATCCACAGGGGTGACTTCTACATGTAGATCTATTCTATCCAGTAGTGGACCACTGATCTTATTGAGGTATTTCTGAACGATGCCTGGTGCGCAGACGCATTCTTTATCGGGATGGTTGTAGTAGCCGCAGGGGCAGGGGTTCATGCTGGCTACGAGCATGAAACTGGCGGGGTATTCTACGGTGAAGCGTGCTCTGGAAATGGTGACCCTGCGTTCTTCCATGGGCTGGCGCATGACTTCTAGTACGGCTCTTTTGAATTCGGGCAGCTCATCTAAAAAGAGTACGCCATTGTGGGAGAGGGAGATTTCTCCGGGTTGGGGGTGCACGCCTCCCCCGACCAGAGCTACATCGCTGATGGTGTGGTGCGGGGAGCGGAAGGGGCGATTGGCGATCAAAGAAGTATCTAAATGGAGTTTACCCGCAACAGAGTGGATTTTGGTGGTTTCTAAGGCTTCTTGGATGCTGAGAGGCGGCAAGATGCTGGGCAGACGTTTGGCGAGCATGGTTTTCCCTGCTCCGGGCGGGCCGATGAGGAGTACATTATGTCCTCCTGCGGCTGCGATCTCTAAGGCTCTTTTGATATTGATCTGTCCTTTTACATCTGAAAAGTCAAAGGGGTATTCGCTGAGTTGTTTGGCGAATTCGGCTCGGGTATCTACTTCGACTAAAGGCAGTTCGCCCATGTCGGTGAAGTAGTTGACGACTTCATTGATGTTGGTGGCCCCATAAACTTCTAAATCGTTGACAATAGCGGCTTCTTGGGCGTTTTGAACGGGAAGGATGAATCCTTTAAAACCTCGTTTGCGTGCTTCGATGGCGATGGGGAGTGCGCCTTTGACGGGGCGTAGGCTTCCGTCTAAAGCGAGTTCGCCCATGATGAGGTAATCACTGATGCTGCGTTTGCCGTAGACTTGCCCGCTGGCGGATAGGATACCGAGGGCTACGGTGAGGTCGTAGGCGGAGCCTTCTTTACGCATGTTGGCGGGGGCCATATTGACCACGATTTTACAGCGGGGCATATGTAGCCCGTTATTTTTGAGGGCGGATTCTATGCGGTGCTGTCCTTCTTTTACGGCCGCATCTGGCAGTCCGACGAAGAAGTAGCAGGGTTGTGCGGTGCTGGTGTGTACTTCTACGGTGATGATGGTGGCGTCTACGCCTAGGACGGCGCCGCCTTGGGTTATGGATAGTCCCATGGGAGTTTTTTTGTGGGTTACTGATTGGTTTTTTCAGACTTGAGTACTGAGTACTGAGACTTGAGATTTTTTGCTGGCGCAACAAGGGGTTGCGTCTTATCTTCATAGGGAAGAGTCTATGAGGGGCAGGATTTTCCCGAAAATTTTTATTTTTTTCTAAATAAACTATATCACCATGGAAAATATAGCCGACTATTTATCTCTGGAAGCGGTTTCAGAAATCAAACATGAATTTGATA
>JAHDGT010000222.1 GCA_020631675.1 Bacteroidota bacterium | reverse complement strand
GTGCCAACAGGGCTATCAGTAATGCTCCAAGTACCTGTTTCAATGGTGACCTGAACGGTATTCAAATCAACAGTACCACCGTCATTACAAAGTGGGTCAATAGTACCTAAAGTCAGATCCGGACAGCTACAGTCGTTCACTGTCACGACCATTGTTAGATCAAGATCTTCACAAGGGTCTGTTTGGCTAAGGGTGTAGGTGAAGGTATAGTCACCAATGGCAACCCCATCAAAATCCAAGTTCGGGAAAGTACCGCTCGCACCTGAACCATCCGTATCTGTCCAAGTACCATCCGTATCACCAGATACGATGAAGGTGGAAAAGTCGAGCAATGAACCATCCGCGGAAAGATTACAGATCTCAGCTGTTGGGCTTAACTCACCCGTAGTAGGTTCAACAACTGTAATGACCACTGTAGAAGCATCACCCGGACAGCTACCTACTGCTTCAAATTGGTAAGTGAAAGAATAATCATCAGCAGGATGTCCGTCAGGGATGAAGTTTCCACTAGCGTCAAAAGCACCTGCAAATGGGAAGCCAGAGCTGGCTGGATCTACGATCCATGTACCACCTGCGTCCGCACCACTTACTAAGCTATTTAAGTCAAAAGCATCCGCATCTGTCGAACAAAGCGTTTCCGTCCCACCTGTACCCGCTTCTGGGTTAACGATCACCTCAATGAGCTGTGCGCTAGAGTCATCACAACCCGCAGGAGGAGTAACATCTAAGGTGAAGGTCACTTCATAAACGCCCGCATCCGCACCATCAGAATCGAAGATGGTACCTGTTAATGTAGCAGGGTTCGTACCTGCTGGCGTATCTGTAATGCTCCAGCTACCTGCTTCCGCTGTCCCGCTTAAAGTGGTCAGGTCTAAAGACCCACCTACATCACAAAGCGGAGAAGAAGGCGGAATGGTCAATACACTCGGACAATCACAATCATTCACCACTACTTCTGTGGTATAAGATTGAGGCGGACAAGCACCATTACCAGGAACATTATAGGTGAAGGTGTAGCTATTGGCCGTTAAGCCTAGGAAATCAACCGAAGATGGATCACTCAGATCAACCCCGGTGAAATCCGTGTCTTGCCAAGTACCCGCATCACCTGCGGTTACAAGAGCGTCTAAGTCGACTAAAGAACCAATATCAACCGTAGTATTACAAGCTTCCACAGATGGCGTAAGAGTCGCACTGACCGCTTGATCAACCGTGATCACCACAGGAGAAGAACTTTCATCACAACCATCAGGCGGTGTAGCATCTAAAGTGAATTGTACTTCATAGTCGCCCGTATCCGCATCGGTCGCATCGAAGCTCGTGCCACTAAGTGTCGCTGGGTTCGTACCCGTTGGTGTACTGATAATACTCCAGCTACCCGCTTCGGTCGTGATCTCTAAAGTAGATAGGTCTAATGTGCCACTATCATTACACAATGGGTCAGCCGGAGAAACCGCTACACTTGGGCAATCACAATCTTCTACTGCTACGGCAATCGTAAGAGCTTGATCCGCACAAGCGCCAGAACCACTAATGGTATAGGTAAAGACGTAAACATCAGCGGTAACGCCTGTGAAGTCCACATTCGTTAGGTCGGCCAAGTCAACACCGGCACCATCTGTATCTGCCCAAGAACCCGTATCATCACCTGATAAGATGAAGTCTTCAAAGTTCAATAGTACACCAATGTCAATATCGGCATTACAGATGTTCGCACTAGGTGCGATCGTGGCTGTTGGTGCTTCACCTACTACTACGGTAACATCTGTGCTTGAATCCGGACAAATACCGGTCGCACTTGTAAGCGTATAGGTGAACACATAAGTACCAGCAGCTTGTCCATCAGGATTGAAAGTACCGACTGCATCAATGAACGCACCAGCAGAAGGCGTGTCGCCACCACCTAATATCCATGTACCGCCCGTTGTACCGCCAGTTATTTCTCCGAATAATAAGATGGGTGTTGTTTGGTCATTACAAACATCTATGCTACCACCTGTTCCAGCAACTAATTCCGCTTCAACGCTAACTGTTATGTCTGCTGATGAAGCAGGGCAAGCAGCACCGGCTGCAAAAGTGTAAGAGAAGGTGAAGTTGCCCGCTGAGTGTGCTGAGGTATTGAATTCCCCACTTGCCGCATCGAAAGTTCCAGCGTCAGGTGTACCTGAAGTGCTACTCCAAGAACCACCCGCATCAGGCGTGCCGCCTAATAAGGAGAATAAATCGATCACTTGATCATCCGCGGCACAAACGGAGATACTTCCATTTTCACCGGCGTCTTGAATGGCTTCAACAGTTATAATAACCGGTTCGGATGTATCTATACAACCACTAGGTGGTGTGGTATCTAAAACGAATACCACGGCATAATCACCAGGGTCAGCACCTGTAGCATCAAAAGTTGTACCTGTAATACTTGCTGGGTTCGTTGAACCAAGTGGAGTTGCTGCAATATCCCATGTACCAGCTTCCGTACTGATCTGGATGAAACCTAAAGAAAGGTCTACCGTACCCCCATCATTACATAAAGGTCCTGTTGCGCCTACTTCCACACTCGGACATTCACAATCCAATACATTGATCAAAGCGGTGAAAGTTTGTTCCGCACAAGCACCATTTGCAGGAAGGGTATAGGTGAAGTTATAGCTTGTTGCTGTTACGCCTGTAAAGTCGACATTGCTTAGGTCGCTTAAGTCGACACCTGATCCATCCGTATCTGCCCAAGTACCAGTGACATCGCCAGCGGTGATCAAGGAGTTGAAGTCTACAACAACACCAATGTCAATATCGAAATTACAAACATCAGAACCGCTAAGCGTTGCGCTTAATGGTTCATCAATAGTGATGGTGATCGGTAGAGATTCCGCATCACAACCCGTAGGGGGGGCAGTGGTCAAAGTATATACTAATTCGTAATCACCAGGATCAGCACCAATACCATCAAAAGTAGAACCACTGATGTTAGCAGGGTTTGTACCCGCAGGAGTGGAGGTGATGCTCCATGTACCTGCTTCCGTAGTGATTTGGATAGCTGGGTCAGAAAGATCTATCAAGCCCGCATCATTACAGATCGGACCCGCAGGACCCACTTCCACACTTGGGCATTCACAATCTAATACGTCGATTAAAGCGGTATAAGTTTGCTCAGGGCAAGCGCCGTTTGCCGCTAGTGTATAAGTGAAGTTAAATGGACCAGCCGTAACACCTGTGAAGTCTACATTAGATGGGTCTGCTAAACTAACGCCACTACCATCTGTATCTGACCAAGTACCATTAGTGTCACCACTGGTGATCAAAGCATTTAAGTCAAGGATAACGCCTATATCCACATCGAAATTACAGATCTCGCTAGGCGCAACAACTGCACTAAGGGCATTATCAACGGTGATCGTGATAGGAGTGGATTGGATGTCACAACCCGTAGGTGGTGCTGTAGCCAAAGTGAAGATCAACTCATAATCACCAGCATCCGCGTCTGTTGCATCAAAAGTGCTTCCTGTCAATGTAGCTGGGTTCGTACCCGCTGGCGTATTTGTAATGCTCCAAGCACCAGCTTCCGTTGTGATTTGAATAGTTGGGTCAGAAAGGTCAACAGTCCCGCCATCATTACAGATCGGACCTACAGGACCTACTTCCACACTTGGGCAAGCACAGTCTAATACGCCTATGTCCACATTGATATCTTGCGCAGGGCAAGCACCATTCGCAGGCAGCGAATAAGTGAAGCTGTAAGTGTTAGGCGTAATGCCTGTAAAGTCAACATTAGATGGGTCAGCAAGGCTTACACCCGCACCGCCATCACTGGACCAAGTACCACTCATATCCCCTGAGATCAAGGCATTCAGGTCTAAAATGACACCTAAGTCCACATCTGTATTACAGATATCAGAAGTAGCTACAGTAGCCGATAATGCCTCATCAACCACAATGCTAACCGGGTTAGATTCGGTTGGACAGCCACTAGGTGGAGCAGTATCTAAAGTGAATACCACTTCATAAGTACCTGGGTCGGCATCCGTCGCATCAAAAGTAGTTCCTGTTAAAGTAGCTGGACTTGTACCTGCTGGTGTAGTTGTAATGCTCCAGGTACCTGCTTCTGTTGTGATTTGAGTAGCAGGATCAGAGAGATCAACAGTCCCGCCATCATTACAAAGTGGACCTGCTGGACCTACTTCCACACTCGGACAGTCACAGTCTAATACGGTAATGGTCACATCTATAGGGCTGGCCGGACAGCTGCCCGAAGCAGGAAGGGTATATGTAAAGGTGTAATCACTTGGGGTGATGCCTGTGAAATCAACATTTGTAGGGTCAGACAAGTCAACACCTACAGCATCCGTATCCGCCCAAGTACCTGATAGATCGCCCGTGATCAATGATTCTAAATCCAGAAGTGGGCCAATGTCCACAGTTGAATTACAAACATTTGAAGGGGCGATGGTCGCCGTAAGCGGTTCATCAACGGTTATTGTGACAGCGGCGGTTGCCTCTGGGCAACTTGCCGCATCCGCACCACTTGGTGTAGGCACGGTATAAGTAAACTCAAAAGTACCAGCTGTATGATTATCTGGGTTGAAGGTACCCGCTACATCATCAAATGCGCCTGCATCTGGTGTACCGGAGGTACTTGTCCATGTACCTAAAGCAGCTGGTGTGCCACCCAGTAAAGTGAATAAGTCGGTAGCTCCATTCGTATCCGTTGAGCAGTAGGATTCAGAGACAGGATCACCCGCTTCAGGAGCGGCCAATACTTCAACTGGAATGATACCACCACTTGGGCAGCCATTTGGTGGACTGTCAAAGATGTAAGTAAGATCATAAATACCAGGATCCGCGCCATCTACATCGAGTGTAGAACCACTACTTAGAGTGGCAGGGTTCGTACCTACTGGTGAAGAGGTAATTGACCAAATGCCTGTATTGCCGTTTTCAAAAGTGCTCAGGTCTAAGGTCGTTCCTGATGTATTACAAAGAGGAGTAGGCGTACCCACTAATTCGGGGCAATCGCAATCTTCTATCGTCAATGTCAAAGTTTCCGACTGTGCTGGGCAGTTTGTAGTCGCAGCGATCGTATAAGTAAAGTCATAGTCGCCATCTGTCAATCCGTCAAAGTCGATCAATGGTAAAGTACCACTGGCCCCAGAGCTATTGTCATCAGACCAAGTACCGCCCGTACCTACAACGATCATGGTATCTAAATCAACTTGAGAACCACCAGCAGTGGTGTTACACAAAGTACCTAGCGGTGTAAGCTCGATTTCTTCGAAGGCTTCTATAGCTAAGGTGATCTCTACGGAGTCTTGACAACCCGCTTCATCATATAATACCCAGTAATCGGTGTCTGCTGTAGGCGTTACACTTGTAACAGCAGTTCCCACAGAGGGGATGTCATCATACCAAGTATAGGTACCTGCACCACCTGTATTCAAACTTGTTAAATCGAAAGGTAGATCCGCTTCACAGACAGTAGTACCTGTAGGAGCGGTAAATGTAGGTGCGGGTTCTGTGATCACTATTTCTACCGAATCAATACAGCCGATGTAATCTGTCACATAAGCGGTATAGCTACCAGGAGCTAAGCCCGTTGCGGTAGCACTGGTTAAAGCAGGGTCGTGCGACCAAGAGTAGTAGTAAGTCGGACTGCTATCTGGTGGAGGTGTTCCACCACTTCCTGTAACAGTAGCTTCACCATCTGTGCCACCACAACTAGTGACAGGTGTTTCGCTAGCGGTCAGATCAACCGCTACCCCATCAACCACTTCAAAGTCGGCTTCATAAGCACAGCCGCCACCATCGGTAACGGTAATGCTGTAGTTACCTGTAGCTAAAGGACCGATTTGTGTTGGACTCACTCCGCCCGTTACTGTAGAAGAACCAGAAGAGGGTCCACTCCAAACTAAATCGACATCACCAACGGCATTGATCCATTCAATGGTCGCCATAGCGGAGGGTGCACCACCGCTACAATTCGCTTCTACCGTCTTCACTAATGCGATCAGATCCGTGGGACCCGGGTTCACATTGAAACTCGCTTCAGACGTACAGCCCGTAGCGGTTTCCGTAACGGTTACGGTATAGCCACCTGGTTCTAAACCGCTAATGCTCGCAGCTGAACCGCCCGGCGGGCTGGACCATGCGAAAGTATAGTCGCTGGTCGGGTTACCACTGACACTGTTTATGGTGATCGCGCCATTATCAGGCGCACAATCCGTATCCGTAATGGTCGCATCTGGCACCAATTCAGGTGCTACACTTACCGTAACAGTTTCTGTTATTTCGCAAGCACCGATCGTAATGATCACGCTATAAGTCACATCCGCTGTTAAGCCCGATACATTCGGTTCGGCTGTGAATGGATCATCTAAACCTGTGGTAGGCGACCATTGATAAGTAAAGCTACCATCATCATTTGTTGTTGCTTGGGTGAGTTGAACACTACCAGAACCATCCGCACAAAGCGTTTGAGGGTCGTAGGTGACCACTGGTACAGGATTCACATATAAGAAAGCCGAAACCCAGTCTGACCAACCGCAACAATCTGTTCTAACTCTATGGCGTATTTCATGTGGTGTACCTCCTGATTCAGGCTGTAAGCCAAAGCTTGGGCCGATACTGGTCTGATCATCAAAGGCAGCATCATTAGTACCATCAGGTGTACCCCCATCAACATCCCACTGATAGGCGAAGCCTTGTGTTACAGCCGTGAAGTTGACCGCATCCCCCTCGCAGATCACATAGGTTTCCGGATCGGGATGAACAGGGGCGTCAGCAGATATTTCCGCGTCCACGCTTTCGTCTAGTGACACATTGACGAAGCCCGTATAAGTGTTCGCTAAGGTGAAACTAGGCGGGAAGCTCGGCTGCCCACCATTATCGAAAATCACATCTTTACGACCAACGGTAGCATAAGAAGTCAATGCATTAGCGGTCGCTGTCGCAGAAGGGGGCGTACCATCCGCGAAAGACCATGTACCTGCTGAACCAGTAGTGGTGAATTCCATATCCGTATCAATGCAGTTACCACCACTATAGGTGATCACTTGTTGATTGGCTAATGGGAAGTTGATGTTGGTCTCACTTGGGCCGCCACCGCCTTCCACATGTACCTCTTCGGCAACACCAGCGGAGCCATTACCACCGCTACCGCCATTACCGCCGTCGCCACCAGCACCGCCATTACCACCTGCTCCAGCTTCACAATCATCCGCACCGCTACCACCATTTCCACCGTTACCACCAGTACTTCCAGTACCGCCATTACCAGCACCGCCAGCACTACCTACAGTGATTTCGCAATCGGTTACATTACCTCCAGTATTCGCGAAAATTAGAATACCGAAAGAACCACCGCCGCCGCCGCCAGCAGTACCCGCAGTA
>JAHDGT010000221.1 GCA_020631675.1 Bacteroidota bacterium | reverse complement strand
AGATGCTGAAAGTCAAGGCACAACAGCAACAGCAATTTGAGGAGGAGATCACGATCAATGCGGAACAGCGGGTCATTGATCTGCATATGGAGAAATTACTGCCGGGGAAACGTTTGCGCAAGGGAGAGATACTGGGCTTTCAATTGCAGCGTTTTGAGGAAGAGATAGAAGAGGCGATTAAGCGGAAAGAACGGGATATGATCGTCATTCATGGCAATGGTAAAGGCAAGCTACGATCAGAGATATTCAAATTGGTGCGTTTCTATCCTGAGGTAGTTGATTTTAAAAACGGACACGATCCTCGTTTTGGCTTTGGAGCCACTACTATTGTTTTCGATTACAGCAAGCATAATAAACGTTTGTGGGAATAATTGGAACTTTGGGATACTAGGACGCTTTATCCATTTAGGACGCGCGCGAGGGATAGGAGTGGTATTAAGGGTGCTGAATGGCGAGTGAGTGCGCCTGTTGCGGGGGCGGCCCAGAGGTAGCCACCGCAACAGGCAGCGACGAACCGACAGGCAGTGCGCTTAATAAGAACGGATAGCCCGGTGGACGCAGTGAAAAGCTGGCGCTTTTCAAGACGTAAGACATAAGACGCAAGACATAAGAGTCGTTCCGTACGCCAATCGTTTTGCTACTGGCTTACGCCAGTTTTTCATTGCGGGCACGCGCCATAATAATACAATGATCGCATCGCATGCTATCGCTGGCTCAAGGGCGGTTTTCTTGTGAAATTGACCCGATGGGCGAGAGGAAAGTCCGGACAGTGTAGAGCGACCACACCACCTAACTGGTGGGACTTTGTGTAATGCGAAGGACAGCGAGTGCCATAGAAAATTTCCTTTTCCGCCTTTTTTATAGGCGGGAATGAGGGTGAGAACCCGACTAATGGTCGGGCTGTTTTCTGGTGACGGGAAACAGGGGCAAACCTTGTGGGCTGAAAGCTCAAATAGGCTAAGAGGCTCAGTATTATTTATATGCTGGGCGACCTGCTGCTCGCAGGTTCTTGGTGGGTAGAGCGTTAGAGGCGTATGGCGACATGCGTACTAGATAAATGATAGCACCGGGTGAAATTTTTAAAGTAGCTCGGACAGAATTCGGCTTATCGCGATGCGGTTTTATTTGTTTTTGAAATTAGTTAAATTTATGTATATGAAGTGTTTACAACTTATTGCCTTATTGTTACTGTTCCCTGTATTGGTTCACGCTCAGCGTTCTGTAAAAAATGATACCATCATAACGGATGTAGCGGGGCAGGCTGGTTTACAGCAAGTAACGATCAAGAATTTCAAAGGGGTGACTTACCAGATGGGCGAGTTGCTCAATGGAGAAAAACATGGCAATTGGGTAGAGTTACATTTACCGGATAGTACGATCAAATCTGTTACGCCTTTTGTGAATGGGAAGGAGCATGGATTGGCTCTGACTTTCACTAAGCGTTTACAAATGGAGAGCGAAACGCACTATAAAAATGGTGTGATGCATGGTTTTCACAGAGCCTTTGAAAACAATGGTAAGAAAAGTGTGGAGGAGTTTTTCGTAGAGGGTAAGTTAGACGGGAAGCAGATCAAGTATTACAAAACGGGTAAGGTGCAAGAGGAAAACCATTTTAAGAACGGCAAGAAAGATGGTTGGGCGAAGTGGTTCTATGAAAACGGGCAGCTCTTGACCGAGTACAACTATAAGAATGGTGAGATCGATGGTACGGTTAAATCCTTTCATGAGTCGGGTAAGTTGAGAAGCGAGACCAACTTTAAGGACAGTAAAATGTCTGGTGCGTACAAAAAGTACCATGAAAGTGGGGAAGTGGCTATTGAAGGAGGCTATAAAAACGATAAAAAAGACGGGGAGTGGACTTACTATAATGAAGACGGGAAGGTGCTGAAGACCCAACAGTACAAACTAGGAGAAATGACCAAGGAAAAAGTGAAGCGCAAGAGCTAGTACTGGATGAGGAGCTAAGGAGTAAAGCTTGATGATATAGATTGCGGAATTATGGTTACATTTGTGCCGCTGAAAAACTGTATTGCCCAATGTTGTTTTTCGCACCCCCGAACTTACCCAAGCTTTTCACCGCCATTTGAAATGCATTTGCAATTCATTGTGAATGGGTTTTAGAAGAAACGATTAGTTATTGACAAGCCTAACTGATTGTTTATATTTATCAAAGCAAGCAATTTAAAGCACAACCATGGCCAAGGCGAAAGCACGCTTACTGATCATTGATGACGATAGAAGTATCCGTAGAACACTGACCGAGATCTTAGAGTATGAAAACTATAAGGTGGATGCAGCTGGGAATGGTACAGAAGGACTAGTTAAAATCAAAACACAGAAGTACGATGCTGTGCTCTGTGATATTAAAATGCCCGAGCCAGACGGCATGGAGGTTTTGGATCGCAGCCAGCAGATCAAACCCGATCTTCCGATCATTATGATCTCCGGACATGGTGATATGGAAACAGCCATCTTAGCTGTTAAGAAAGGTGCTTTCGACTTCATCGCTAAACCTTTGGATCTGAACCGTTTATTGATCACGGTCAGAAATGCGATGGATAAGTCTGACCTGATCACTGAGACCAAGGTACTGCGCCGTAAAGTGACAGGTAAGATTCGCCCGATAGTGGGGGATTCTCCTTCCATTCAACACATTAAAGACACGATTGAACGGGTAGCACCTACTGATGCTCGTATTCTCATTACAGGTGAGAATGGTACGGGTAAGGAAATGGTAGCACGTTGGATTCACGAAAAAAGCAACCGCAAAGGCGGGTCTTTCGTGGAGGTGAACTGTGCCGCTATACCTGCTGAATTGATCGAGAGTGAGTTGTTCGGCCATGAGAAAGGGTCTTTTACTTCCGCGCACAAACAGCGCATCGGTAAGTTCGAGCAAGCCAGTGGAGGAACCCTTTTCTTAGATGAGATCGGTGATATGAGTCTTTCTGCTCAGGCAAAGGTATTGCGTGCGCTACAAGAAAATAAGATCACCAGAGTAGGAGGGGACAAAGACATTTCGGTTGATGTGCGCATCTTGTCCGCTACCAATAAGAATTTATTGGAGATGGTGGATCACAATCAGTTCCGCTTGGATTTATACCACCGTTTGAATGTGATTCCGATCAAAGTGCCTTCTTTGAATGACCGTCAGGATGATGTGCCTTTATTGGCGGAACAGTTTGTCATTGATATTTGTGAAGGCTATAACACCAAGCCTAAAACCATTGATAAAGCAGCTCATGAAGAGTTGAAAAAGGTAAATTGGACGGGTAATGTTCGTGAGCTTCGAAATGTGATGGAGCGCTTGATCATTCTGAGTGATAAGACCATCACCGCTGCCGATGTACGAACCTATGTGCTACCTACTGCTCCAATGAGTTCGAATGGGACATCCACGGCTTCCTCAAGTAATAGTGGTGCTTTGATCGACTTCAATTCGGATGAGCGTTTGCAAGATTTCAAGGAGCGTATGGAAAGAGAATACCTTGCCTTTAAACTGAAAAAGAACAATTGGAATGTATCTAAAACCGCTGAGGAAATTGATATTCAGCGTTCGCACCTATATTCCAAAATCGAGAAGTATGATCTGAAGAGAAGCTGAACAAGACATAAGATTTAAGACGTAAGACATAAGACAGAGTGCTGACTCCGGTCAGCCAGCACCATAGTGTTATTTGTGTGTCTAAGTCTGACTTTCAAAAAGCCCGCTATTGCTTTTATTCTGCAATAGCGGGCTTTTTCATGAAGCGAAGCGATAGACAGTTTTTACTTAAATTTCACCTTCTTCAAACTCAATAAATTGAAGGCATTTACCCCTAAACCTTCCACGTCTTTACCAGTAAAACGCAATACCTCATCATAAAACAAGGGGATGATGGGTGCCTCAGCAAGAAGCGTACGTTCCATTTCTTGATACAACTGATACCTGCTCTCGTCTTTATTAGTGGCTAAAGCCTTCGCGTAAAAATCGTCATAACGCTTGTTTTTAAACTGGGTATAGTTTGGCGGAGCTGGATTCCCTCCATAGAACACCGTCAAATAAGTCTCCGCGTCCGGATAATCACCGATCCAAGAACCTCTGAAAAACGCACTTTCCCCTTTAGCGATTTTATTCCTCAAAAAAGAAGGAGGATGTATCTCTAATTCAATGGGCACCCCAATGTCTTTCAATTGATTCTGGAAGAAAGTGCAAACATCTTGGTACGAAGAAGTGGTTTCTAATTTCAGAGTGGGTAGTCCCTTACCGTCTGGATAACCTGCTTCTTTTAAAAGCCCTTTTGCCTTATCTAAATTAAACTTGAAGCCCGGTACCAATTGCTCATTGAAAGAGGGGAAACCAGGAGGGGTAAAACCAGAATGTGCTGGCTTACCAATATTGTTCCTTAAATAGCGGATCATCTTTTCCCGATCAAAAGCATGATTAATGGCTTGGCGCACGCGCTTATCTTGATAAGCTTTTGGCAAATTGCCCCGCATGCTGAAGCCTAGATATTCCGTGTTCATATAAGGAGAGCGCAGCAGTTGTTTCGCAGCACTAAGGTCGGGATGTAAAGCTCCCTCGCCGGTCAAGACCTCGTCCTTATAAGAAGCATCAATACCAGATAGCATATCCAACTCCCCGTCCTTGAATTTTAAGAAGGCATTTCGCTTATTCTCCATAAAGCTGATACTCACCCCATCCATATAAGGCAGGGATTGTCCAGCAGCATCCTTTTCAAAATAGTTGTCGTTTTTAGTCAGTACCAATACCTTCCCCTCATCCCACTTTTTAAAAGCGAAGGGGCCCGTACCAATGGGATTCGCCCTGAATTCTTTACCATAGTTTTTCACGATCCGCTCCGGTACGATAGAGCAGTACTGCATACTCAAAATACCTAGCATTGGCCGGAACGCCTCTTTCAACTTCATCTGAAAAATAGAGTCGTTCAAAGCCACAAAAGGATCCTTATCAGCGATTCTATCATTAAACAACCATGAACCACTTGAAGCCGTTAGGGGATCCACTAAACGCTTAAAACTGTATTCCACATCATGAGCCGTTACCTTGGTGCCTTTTCCATCCGGGAAGAGCTCGTGGTCATGGAAATGCACATCATCACGGATTACAAAAGTATAGGTCAGCCCATCACTATTGATGGTCCACGATTTGGCGATAGCAGGTAAAATATTCAACTCATCATCCATCTGCACCAAGCCATTGAATAACTGATTCACCGCCCAAATATTCGCTTGGTCTTTGGCAAAAGCAGGATCCAATGAACTGATACCAGATGCTTGATTGTATCTGAAATATCGTTTGTCGGTTTTACTACCGCCTTGTTCTTTCGTGCCTTCACCACCGCAAGCCAGTAAGCATAAAAAGCAACAGACACCAGCTATGATTGCCAATGAACGAATAGAGAATTTATAGTTCATAGTTGTATGGGTTTTACACTCAAATATACGAATCTACTGCTGCTCAAAGCTTTTCAAACACCAACTGATAATAAGCAATGACTCCTGCTTCAAGCAAAGGGGCAGCTAAAGCCCCTGCGATCAAATGTCTTGCAGTTAGTTCTGGTAAGAGTCGCAAACTTCTTAAAAAACGCATGGAACGAGGGTAGGAGAGGAGGCGGTCGCTTCCACTTTGAAAACGCTGAAGATTGGGCAACATCGCAGCGGAAATATCATCTTTCTGCATTAAAGACAGCCCCTGTTCTTTTCCTAGCTGTATCCAGTCTTCAATAGCAGCAAAAGTTTCCACAGCAAAGCCCATCGCTAACAATCGGCTTGCTAAGGCTTCTTTATCACTTTGTTCAGCCGCACTTTTTGTGCAATAGCCATCAAAGACCACTAATTGCCCTTCTTGTTGTAAAACTTCTTGAATTGACCTGAACAAGCGTTCAACATTTCGCGCATGACAGAGGCTCTCCGTCGCGAAAACCACATCAAATTGTCCAAAGTCTTTGGTCAGTGCTTCAAAATCGGCTTGTACAACACGCAAGTTGTCTATGCCCAATTCTTTTACTTTCGCATTCGCCCACTTCACATTATTAGGGGTGAAATCCACAGCGGTGAACTCAACTGGCTGCTTGCTGAATGCTTGAGACAAATACAAACTGTTATAGGCATGCCCGCAGCCCAGCTCCAGCACTTTGATCGATCTTTGTGATTGAGTGACTTTTGAACGAATGACACTAGCAATTCTATTGGCGGGCACGTGTAAAGCCGCATGATGATCACTCGCTTCATCTAAATATAATGGGAAGTGCATCGCTCCTTCCTTAGAATGTAATAACCTATACCACTTAGACAGTTTGCTGTAATAACTCATGGTATAAGCACCGTCGATCTCCGTACTTAATAAAGTATCTAAGTCAAAACAAGCACGAATTTTCAATAATTGTTGGTCAATAGTATCCATAGTGTAAAGTGCGATCGCGAAAGTAGTATTTTTACCACTATGCCTTACAGCAATCAACAAATAGCCGATTATTACGATCATACCGAACCCCACTATACGGCTCATTGGAACCTCGCCAACAGCCATGCCCTGCATTATGGCTTTTGGGATGAGACCACTAAGCACTTTTCCGAAGCATTGAACCGGATCAATGTGATTCTATCCGAAAAAGCCAGAATCAAAAGTTCGGATAGAGTGCTTGATGCTGGCTGCGGGGTAGGAGGGTCCTCTTTTTGGCTGGCCGCGAATGTGAACTGCCATTGTACGGGCTTGACGCTAAGTGAAAAACAAGCCGAAAGAGCCAATAGAAACAGCCTTGAAAAAGGATTGTCAGAACAAAGCCGTTTTGTAGTTGGAGATATGACTGACGCACCATTTCCCGACGCCTCTTTTGATGTCTTCTGGGCCATTGAAAGCGTTTGCCATGTAGCAGATAAACACCAATTATTAAAAGAAGCTTACCGACTGCTCAAACCTGGAGGGAGACTGATAATTGCTGATTTTTATCAGACAAAAGAGCAGCTTCCCGCTAAAGAGCAAGAGCTATTAGATCGTTGGGTGAACGGCTGGGCGGTCCCTGACCTATCCACCCCTTCAAGTTTTGAGATCGGATTGCAACAAGCGGGCTTTACCACTTACGAAATGCAAAATATTAGCCCGCATATTATCCCTTCCGCTAAACGCCTTTATTACCGATTCTTCCCGGGCTGGGTGATCGCTAAGCTCTATAATGCCATCTACGGTGTACGGCGCCCTGTCATCAATATGGCCAATGTCTGGACTGCCTACGATCAATACATCGCACTGAAAAAAGGACTTTGGCAGTACCATATTGCTACAGCTATTAAATCGGATTGATCTGATGATGGCGCATACCCGCAATGAAAACTGGCTTTATGAGCCTATGAAAAATCGGCACACAGCAGATAAATCTCATGT
>JAHDGT010000220.1:3631-7414 GCA_020631675.1 Bacteroidota bacterium | reverse complement strand
AACCCCCAGATAGCCCATTTTGTAGGAACGGATAGCCCGGTGACCGCAGTGAAAGCTGGCGCTTTCTTAGACCCGAGACATGAGATTCGAGACATGAGATGATCTGCTCGATGTCGATTTTTAATAGGCGGCTAAAGCCAGTTTTTATTGCGGGCATGCGCCCTGATAAAAACACTAGCACACTTCAAAATCGGCAGTTTAACACATTGATCGCAGGCATCCGCCATACAAATGACCATTTGTGTATTTCAAATATCGTAACTTGTGGGCTTAATGTTTATGATTATGAAATTAAGCGAGTATTATTTTTCGGGCATATTGACCCTATTCATGATGATGTCTCTTGGGTGGGGAAGCCAAACGGTTTCAGCCCAAATTGAGGGGGAGGCACTTTTCGGTGAGCCACAGATCGTGACGATCGAACTGGGTTTCGGGGAAGTGGATTTCTGGGGGCAGTTGGTAGAGAATTACGAGGCGGATGAAAATGAATACATTCCCGCTGATCTGTTCATTACGGATAATACAGGTACAACCGTGATTCCCTTGGTGGGCGTGCGCTTGAAGGGTAATTCTTCTTATAATCACCCAGGAGATAAGAAAGCTTTTAAGATCGATCTGAATGAGTATGTGGTGGGGCAGAATTACGATGGTTTGAAGAAAATCAATTTCAGCAATTGTTTTAAGGATCCTACATTTATACGTGAGAAGCTATATACAGATCTGTGCCAAGAAGCTGGTGTGCCAGCGCCTAGAGCGAATTACGCCAATGTATATTTTAATGGAGAGTTTTGGGGCTTTTATACAATGGTGGAGCAGATCGATGATCAGTTCTTGGATTGGCGCATTTTGGATGATGGTGGCAATTTGTTCAAGGCGGGTGATAATTTTGATAGCTCTGAGGGAGCAGCTGATCTGATGTACTATGGAGATGATCAATCGAGTTACCTCAATCGTTATGAGTTAAAGTCTAATGAAACGACGAATGACTGGAGTGACCTGATCGAATTCATTTCTTTTCTGAATACCGCATCGCCTGCTGAGTACGCGGCTGAGATCGACAATCGTTTGGAGACGACGGAGTATTTCCGATCGGCGGCAATGGACAATATTTTCGGGAATTTAGATACTTATACTTTATCTGCTCGTAACTACTATTTTTACCACAACCAGACCACTGGTAAATGGGAGTGGATCAAATGGGATAGCAATGAGTGTTTTGGTTTGTACGGCGGCGGTGGCGGCCCGGGTGGACCCGGTGGCGGCGGTGTGGATATGGAGACTTTAGACTACGATTACCATGCGGATGATCGCCCTTTGTTGGAGCGTATCTTTTTGAGTAGCGAGCTGACCGATCAGTACTTAACGGAGTACTGCCAAGTGATAGATGAACTGTTGAATCCTGAAACGCTGTTTCCTAAGATCGACGCACTAAGAGATTTCATACAAGCGGATGTGTATGCCGATGACAATAAGATGTACGACAATGCCGATTTTGACACCAATATTGAAAGTGATCTTGCAGGTGGACCTGGTCCAGGAGGTGGTGGCGCACCTGGCTTAAAGTCTTTCGCTCAGGCGCGCTATGATTATTTAAGCGAAGAAATCGATTGTTCTCTGTACACCTC
The DNA here is from genome assembly GCA_020631675.1 of Bacteroidota bacterium. Taxonomy (GTDB): domain Bacteria; phylum Bacteroidota; class Bacteroidia; order Chitinophagales; family UBA2359; genus JAHDGT01. The sequence goes on along the minus strand of JAHDGT010000220.1, from coordinate 5,789 downwards.
TGTTGAAGAAGTAGCTGCTGAGACTTTGTTAGCCTTATCTCCTAACCCTGCCCAAGACCAATTTCAGTTGCAAAGTGAGGAGCTGATCGATGAAATATTGATCACAAATGTATTGGGTCAGGAATGTCTACGTCTTAGCATCGGTGCTTCGAGTTCTCAAATTGACGCATCTGTTTTGGCGCCAGGTATTTATCAATTAAGTACTTATGCTAAGGGTGATCTACAAGCCCAGCTTCGCTTAATGATTCAAAGGTAAAGACAGTGTAAACTAAATAATCGGATATTTTTGAGACTTTGCTTAAATTTCTTCGTGTAGCTTCGTGCTCTTCTTTCTTAGTGGTTAATTGATCTTGAAAATCAAGACTTTGCTGACCACAAAGAACGAAGTACACTAAGGAGCACAAAGTCTTTTTTAAGGCTTCTGACTAAATCATTTCTGTCTGAAAACTTAGTTTACAGTGTACTTAAAATGCATGTAGATGTCGACAATGATGACGGCAGACAGGAAAGGGCTGATTGATGCAGCCTATACCCTATTCAGTAATTATAGAATCAGTGCCCCACTTGATGTTTGCCACTTCTGCTGTGTGACCAAGCAGGAGGAAAATGAAATGCTGCGTACCCCCTTGCGGGAACTGCCTTCTGATTTATTGTCGACCTACAATCATTCCGCCACTACAGACTCCCCCGAATTGGAGGAGTATAAATATTTCCTGCCCAGGTTTTTAGAGCTGGCTTTTTTAGATGAACCACCCACCCACTCTTCAGAGTTGACGCTTTGGCGCATGCGCTACTATTCGCAAAGTGATTTCACGAAGGACGAATGGCAGCTCTTGCGTTCCTTTTGCCTGTTATATTTTGATTGGAAACTGAACCATTTTTCGTCTTACGCATATGATGATATAGTTTGTGTTTTGTTAATGCTTTGTAATAGTAAGACTGTTTCTCTTTCTGAACTTTTACAAAAGTGGCAGGCGACCGATAGTATTGCCGCACTTCAGCACTTGCATTTTGTGGTGCTTCATGCGTGGTCAACTACTAGACCACATAAGCTGAAGAATCCTTTTGAAGAAGACCTGCCTGATTTTTCTGAAACACTCAGAAACTGGATCGATGACCCAAAAGTAGGGCAGCAATTCAGAGGGTATATTGAGCGTTACATTATGGAAGGAGATAAAGCAGGGGAAGTGATCGAAGAAGATGTAAGTTACCTCTTGGATTTGCTTTACGATTGTTTGCCGTATTGATAGTATCCTAAATGGGGTGCTAAGCAATTGAAATATACGATAATCTTGAGGCTTTATTTAGCTAAGCTTCGTGTAGCTTCGTGCCCTTCTTTCTTTGTGGTAAGATGTTCTCCAAAGCACGTATTTGCTGACCACAAAGAACGAAGAACACTAAGGAGCACAAAGTTCTTTTTTCAAGATTTCTGACTAACTGATTTTTCAATACCAAGGAAGTCTACAAGTGTATTAAATATCACTTTTATGAAAAAACCAATCCTATATACCACTATGGTTTTTATTTTGCTATTGGGGCTCTTTCTTGCTTGTACGAGCAAGGCCCCCAAAGCGACCACCTCCAGTAATGAAAGTAAAAAAGAAGCTCAAGCTCTTTCTAAAACCACTTCTGCTGCATCCACAGAATTTATGAATGGGGATATTATTTTTCAAGTCTCTAAATCTGACCAAAGCAAGGCGATTCAATTGGCTACAGGTTCACCCTATAGCCATGTGGGCATAGTCTTTCAACTCAATGGGGATTGGCATGTTTACGAAGCCATACAGCCTGTTAGATGGACACCCATTAAAGATTGGATCAATAGAGGAGAGAATGGTGAATATGTTGTGAAAAGATTGGTCAATGTAGAGACAGAACTGACGCCAAAAGTACAGCAGCAAATGCTGGTAAAAGGAAGAGAGATGAGCGGTAAAGATTATGACCTGAAATTTGAATGGTCGGATGACAAGATCTATTGCTCGGAATTAGTTTGGAAGATCTATATGGAAGGAGCAGGCATAAAGCTTTGCTCTACAAAACAGTTCAAAGATTATCAATTAGATTTTCAGGAGGTCCAAGAAAAGATCAAAGATCGTTATGGCGCTAGCATTGATCTATTCGAAACGGTAGTTGCACCTTCTGATATATTTAAGTCCGC
>JAHDGT010000220.1:0-3531 GCA_020631675.1 Bacteroidota bacterium | reverse complement strand
TTTAAAGATAATAAAAATGAATCCGGATCAACTATTCAGTATCGCCAATACCTATGCGCTTATAGGATGGTTATTATTATTCTTTGCTCCACGCTGGAAATGGACCAGTCGCATCATTTATGGTGCGATCATAACCGTTGTCAGTGCCGCTTATGTATTTCTGCTACTTACAATTACAAGCAATTTCAATTTTAGCGATTTTGCTAGTCTTTCCGGGGTAGTTGATCTATTTAAAAGCCCTAGGGCGGTTTTAGTCGGCTGGCTACACTATATCGCTTTTGATATATTCGTAGGTCATTGGGTATGTATGAATGCTCAAAAGCATGGGATCCATCATTTGCTGGTCGTTCCCTGCATCTTTTTCTGTTTAATGCTCGGCCCAACAGGCTTATTAATGTACCTATTGCTAAGATGGGGCTGGACCAAGCGATTCTTTGCAGATGAGCAAGCCCAATAGATATAGTCAAGCTTATTTGTTCCAACAACAAAATTGTTGGTTTTATTCACATATTGAAATTCAGCCACTATATTTGCATTGCCGTAACATTATCCCCAACACACGAACGGCTAAGACCTACACTTCCCGCTAAACCTCTGACTTTCAAAATTTATTGGCAGTTAACCCCTTCTGCGCTTTAAAGTTTGCGGAAAAAGCACCAAAAACCCTTTCTTGTTTTTGTCCGTATACTTATTAGAAATTAAGTGTAATGGTTCAATTAGCTCATTCAACTCGTGTAAGCGGCATGCATTCTTCTTTTGGTACAGATGTGATCGATCACATCATTCATGATTCTCATCAACCAGCTATGCTGTTTGATCGGGCTTCAAAGAAGTTCATAGATTGTAATGATAAGGCTTTACATCTGCTCGGATATGATAACAAAGCGTTTTTTCTCTCTCTTCCTTTAGCGGATTATTTAGCGCAACAGCAATTTGATGATATGACCCCCGCAATGGTGGTCCATGATATCTTGAAACATTTTCTGACCAATGATGTATTCATGCGAGCTGTAGTGGCCTTAAAGGCTGATGGCAGCTCCATCATCTTGGAGATGTTCGGTATTCGCGATTTTTACAGTGATCAACCGCGCTCCGTATTTTTCTTCAGAGAAGTAGACTCTAATTATTTGGCGCAAAAAGCCGTTCTTGGTAAAAACCACATCTATCAGACCATTCTAAAAAGTGGCTTTGATTTCGTAGATATTCACGAGGTTTTTCCGGATCCTGACAATAGTAATGGCCTGGGTTTTGGTAGCAAGCTGGTGGATCGTAGCGATAATATGAAAGAGACCCTAGGCATTGGAAACCAAACCTTAGCCTCTCCTTTATCCTTAATGAAAATCACACCTGCGTCTTATCTCAAGCATAAGCAAGAACAATTGACCCCACTATTCTACAAACTAAAGAGAGAGCGAAAATTAACTTTTGACTGGCAGGTTTACGATAAAAACAAAAATATCATTCACCTAAATGTTGGGGCTTATTTACTCAATATCAAAGACAAGGTATTATTGGTTCGCATTATGCGAGACATTACTACCAAGATTAAAAAAGAAGCGGTCATTCAGAAGCAGTATGACGAATTAAAAGCCAAAAATGAGAAGCTAGAAGCAATATTAGAAAGCAATACCCAATTAGAAAATTTCGCCCAAATCGCTTCCCATGATATCAAAGCACCGCTGCGCACCATCAATAGTTTCGTACAGCTCTTACAGAAAAAGATAGCAACGAAACTCAGTGCGGATGAAAAAGAGTTGTTTCAATTCATTAGCAGCGGCACGAATGATCTATCTGTATTAGTAAGTGATCTCTTAGCCTATTCTAAATCAACTCAGAAGGGAGCAAAGATCTCAGAGATAGACATGCCCCATTTCGCCGAAATGCTGGAGCGGAACCTAGCCTCAAGCATTATAGAAAAAAACGCACAGATTCACTTCAATAATCTACCTCATTCAATATTGGCGGATCGAGTGAAGCTTATGCGCGTCTTTCAGAACATCATTTCTAACGCCCTCAAGTTCTCAAAAGAAGAGACTACTCCTACGATCATTGTCGATCATAGTGAAAGCCAGGATCACTGGACCTTCACTATAAAAGACAATGGCATTGGTATAGAAGAAGAATATTTGAATGATGTATTCACCATGTTCCGCAAACTGAATGGTAAGACCTATCCGGGTTCGGGTATGGGCTTAGCACTTTGCAAAAATATCATCGAACAACATCAAGGCAGTATTCGTGTAGATTCCGTCTTTGGTGTAGGAACGGTTTTCACCTTCACGATCAGCAAACATTTGGAAGGCTAGCTTTTATAGCGTAATTAGACCAATTTATTGTCTATCAAGACTTGAAAAGCATCTTCCATGGTTTGTTGCAGCGGTTTGAATTGGATACCCAATTCCTTTTTGATCTTTGAATTATCCGCCTTCCAAGCCACATTCACATTATTGCGAATGAACTGGCGGGTAAACAGCTTATTGACAAATGGTCCTACGATCATTAAAAGCCATTTGGGTACCGCTTTTTTGGGTAAGGGGTAATCTTTACCGTACTTATCTTGTAGGGTCAAGGCCATATCCAAGATATTGGTGTTGTGGGCAGCAGTGATGTAACGGCCATTAGCGGATGGGGTAAAACCTGCCAGATAATGGGCATTGCCTACATCTCTGACATCAACGATACCTGTACCCATTTTGGGTGCACCGGCTTTCATGGTCCCATCGCCTACTTGCTTCAAAAAGTTGGTGCTTTCTGAGTTAGAGTGCGGATTTAAAGCTGGACCCATAACAAAACAGGGATTAATGGTTACCAAATCCCATCTCGATTGCTGTTTTTGCATCTCCCAAGCCTTTTTTTCAGCTAAGGTTTTGGAGTAAGAATAAGGCTGATAATCTAAAGAAGCGGTGGTGTTCCATACGTCTTCTGTCAAAACACCATTGGGTGCGTTTTGACAATCAGTGCAATCGCTATAAATAGCCGCGCAACTGCTGGTCACCACTACCCTTTTCACCGAAGGGGTTTGATTGGCACTTTCAAGAACATTTGCCGTACCATTTACGGCAGGTTCGATCAGCTCTTTCTGCGGGTTTTTCACATCCGTGAAAAAGGGCGAAGCGGTATGATAAACCAACTCACAGTCCTGCATGGCTGCTGCATAAGACCCTTCTTGTAAAAGGTCTGCTTTGAAGTACTTGATCGTACCCGGAGCTGTTTCAGCAATGGCATTCAAGTGAGCCAGTTTTTTAGCATTGTCCGGGTTTCGTACCGCGGCATGTACGGTCAATCCGTCTTCTAATAACTGCTTGACCAGCCAACCGGCCACATAGCCAGTTGCACCGGTGACCAGTACGGGTTTCGACTTATCGATTTGTGTCATGATGGTGGATTTTGTTTGATCAGAACAAATATAGTGAGTAAACACTCACTTTTCTAATTTTGTTCTTGACCCAAATGGTAAAACTAAATAATCGGAAATTTTTGAGGCTTTGCTTAAATTTCTTCGTGTAGCTTCGTGCTCTTCTTTCTTAGTGG
>JAHDGT010000219.1 GCA_020631675.1 Bacteroidota bacterium | reverse complement strand
TCAATTCCCAGTAAGCACTATTAGCAGCATCTTTAATAGGCGTACACTCGATCTTGCCGTGTTCTACATGAATTCTGTGATCAGGCTTCCAGCGGTTAACAATACGGAATAATGTACCATCACCGCGCAAGTCCTCTAAAGTCCACATCGCGCTCCAAGCACCATCATGTATGCTAGAAGCCTCTAAAGTACCATTTTCAATGTGTAATTTCTGATTCGTCTTCCAACGGTTAACAATGCGGTAGAAATCAGTACCCGGTACAGGCGTAAATTTCCACATCGCGCTCCAAGCACCATCATGTACCGGCTGAGATACCAAAGGTCCTTTTTCAATATTAATGCGCTGACCTTTCTGCCAGAAATTCTCCACACGTACAAATTCTGTAGGTACATTGTCTTTCTTAGCTACAGGTGGCTCTGGTGTTGGTGTAGGTGCTGGTGTAGGACTTGGACTTGGCGTTGGCGCAGGAGCTGGACTTGGTGTTGGCGCTAAACCAGTGTACACATAACCCGCATTCACCCAAGCCGACTTCATGCCATTGATCGAGTTTCTAACCGTAGCATCCGCATGCTTCATGTAGTTGTTCTCTATCTCTCTCCAGCTGATCGGCACTACCTTTCCGCTGCGATCCATTTTAGGGATCACCAAGAAGCTTTCTTTACCCGATGGTACGATCTGGCTGTTCAAAGAGCGTACAATTCTGCTCTCTTTACCATCAGAGAACACCTCATAGCGGTAAGGCACTTCAAATTCAACTTTTCTGATCAAGAAGCTGTAGGCAGGCGCATCGTAGCTCCAGTCATATTTCTGTTCGCTGATCTTCTGCGTAGTTTGCGTACGCACATTTTGCGTCATTTTACTCCAAGAAGCCGTGGCAGAAGCAGAGAAGGTACCATAAGCGGTTTCTGGTGATTCGTAGCCTACCGTTAAAGCCGCACCAATATTCGTCTGCTTGGTATTAGAAACACTTACCGTTTCCACATTTTGCCAACGCTCCGTATACTTCATCACGGTTTGCTTGATCTGGCTGGTATTCTCTGCCACCATTACTTGCGTCATGTACTTGCGATCCATTTTCACTTTACCAGTACTGGTCACCTCCACACGAGGATGCTTTTTGTAAGAAGGCGTGAACTTCTCAATATCGTAATCCAACTGCTTATTGATCGAGAATTCATAATAGCCATCAGGAGATTCTTTATCCGGAGAGCTGATCGTACTATTAGATTTGGTGATGGTCACCCAAGCGCAGTTCCACTTATCTGCTAACTCCCCGTTCACGTCAATTTCTAAAGAGCTGATCCTCCCTACATCACTCTTTTTGTAAGAGTAGCCCTCTTCATCATTTCGTTCATGATCACCGTGAATTCTGAACCAGCCCGTATTTCCATTAGAACCATTGATCTTGAAAGAAAAGTAGTTATCCGTACCAGAGGTCGCTATATCAGCGGTTTTCACATTGATGAAGTAGTTCATCATTTCTTGTGCGCTCAGGTTCTGCACGCATAGTAAACTCAAAACCGCCATACTAAAAGTGGCTAAAAAGATCTTGAATGCTTTAAGTTGAAAAGTCATCGTAAAAAGAGTTTAAAGTGTTACAGTTATTTGTTGTTGTATGCCTTTAATGGCAGCAACAGCAAAAAGGGAAACACTTTAGCTCAACTTTTTTTAGAAATTTCTCAAAGCAGCATCTAAATAAGTACCTGGACAAAAGTAAGCGTATAGCTTATGGCGCAGCTATTTTAGTTGTAACCAAGGCATGAAAAACGAGGTATAGCAGAGCTAAATGAGGCTTTTCATAACGCAGGGTACAGCTAAAAGAGCAAGTCAGAAGCAACGATTATTTTTGTCCGGGTACTTAACTGATAATCAATACTTTTTTCTCAAAAACAATCACTGCAAAATCGCCAGCATAAAGTCTTATGTCTTTATCAGGGCGCGACCCTACGTAAAAAAGCGGCTCATAAGCTGTGGTTTCACAAGCTTATGAGCCGCTTTTTCACTTGGGGTCGGGCTATCCGTTCCAATTCCCCCGCTGTCTGCTGCTTCGCTGGCAGGCATAAAAATGGCTACCTCTGGGCCGCCTTTTTATGCCGCCGCTCAGTGCGCATCCAGCGGGCTCATTTCCTCTTCTATCCCTCGCGCACACCATATTCATAAACCTAAGACCAAAGAAAGGCCAGCTTCAATCGCTTTCATCTGATATTCTTCAATGAATCCCATTTTCCGAATAAACCGCATCGTAGAAATAGATTTCACTTGAAAACAATCAGCTGAAGAAACTTTATCTAAGCCATTATTTTCATCTGGTTCTATCTTTACCATCCAAGGAACACTAGAAAAATAGCCCTTCCAATCTGTAAATGGTACAACTATTCTTAGCGGTAATGTGCCTATTTCATCTTCATTAATAATGATGACAGGTCTAATCTTTTTTATCTCGGCTCCTATAGTCGGGTTCAAGTCAGCCATCCAAATCTCTCTACGCTTCATAGAAATCCTCAGCATCTAAAGCTTCACAAATATTACCCTCCGGATCGTTTTCATAAAAAGACTTCATTTGCTCAGCAGCAGCTTTCAAAGAATCCTTTTTCTGCTGTGGCTCCTCAACTTCCGAACGTATTTCTTTAAACAACTCTTCCATAATTAAGAGGCGTTCATTAAGAGGTAATTTCTTTATCGCAAGGATAATTTGTGCAGCACTCATAGTTTTAGTAGTTTGAACTTATAACACTCTTGTGCGAAAAAACGTTCTCAGTAAGTTTCACTCCACCTTCAGCAGTTGCAATTGTTGTTTTTGATTTCCTTTTTGTAGCACAAGTGCGTAGATTCCTTTTGGCAACTGTTTTTCTTTCAGCGAGACATTAAGACTGTGCGTACCTGCTTGTTGTTTTTGACGCGCTAGTATTTCCAGTAATTCCCTTCCTGTCAGATCCGTCAATAATAATCGAACATAGTCTGTTTGGGTGATCTCGTAATCTATTCTCAGCTGGTCCAATACCGGGTTGGGCGCAACTCTGAATAGCTCATCCTTCTGTTCTTGCTCCAACTCCAAGAATTCATCCTCAATACCCACATAAGCTTCCGGAGTACGGTAGAAAATGGTGTAGGTGACGAACATTTCATCATCGGTGGTGAGTCCGAAGCCCACGGCTTCATCGCCATCATTATTGAAAGTACCCTCAATGATCAGTCCTTCCGACTCCTTGATGATCAATGGCGGATCAAAGTTTCGGTAAGGTGGGTTGGAATGGTCAAAGTAACCCACATTAGCCGTATAATCCGCATTATAGTGCCCTTCGAATACTTGCTCACCTTTTGTGCCGTCGGCATTTCTTTTGAACATATCAAAATCCACACAGAGCGCATGGGCATGTGGCGTGAGTAGGGTGATGTTCACATCGTCCGTACTTTCGGGATCATACCACTCCATCGTGAAAGTGGTATCTGTTCCTGTGGGTTCGATGTTCAGTAAAAAAGGATTATCAAAACCGTAGGTGATCGGCGTTGCCGTAAGCGGGAATTCCGCTTGCCCTTTAGGCTGGGTATATACATTGATGTACACTTCAGCAGGCAGCACTCCGCTGCTGCTATAATTCTTAACGTGATAGTTGATGTAAATGAAAGGATCTGGCTCCCAACTGAATGCCGTATTTTCAGGTATATCAAAATAATGATCACCCGCTTGAGCTACCGCAATGATCGTAGAATTGGTAAAAAACTCGAAAGAACCTAATATGTTGTCAATTCTGGTCGTTCCTTCTTCAATATCGTCTTCTACTTCATCATGTATTTTGGCTATGGCTAAATGATGAGAAAAATCATTCATTCGCACTTCAATCGCTTTTACTTCTAAGCTATCGCCCAATGGTAGTTCGTGCTTTTTCACATACTCTCGCTCTTCTCCCGGCTCTAAGAACAAGCGACCAAAATACAATTGGAAACCGTCACCCGCCGCAGGTGGTTCTAAGGGTTCTATCTGTGCGAGGGCATCGCCTTCGTAATAATCAGCGATCGCTGTTTCTTGATCATCTTCATCCTCCGCATCCGCACCAAATAAGATCCATTGTCTGATGATCTCGATATCCACTTCGGAAAGCATTTCAAAAGAAGGCATGCTTGAACCTTCTGAAGCATCTAATTCACCCGTTTGGTGGTATAAGCCGTTATTGATCTTTTTGAATAAAAAGCTTTTATCCGGGTAACCCGGAGCGACCAGTTTATAGCCTGCTTCTTCTGCCACATAGTTAAAAGGGGGCATATCCACCAAAGCATCGTAAACAGATTCCGCATCGGCATTTAATACCAGCGGGTGTGTACCACCGTGGCAATAAGCAGATGAACAATTGGTTTCAAAGATGCTCAGTACCTTATCAAAAGTGGCTGTTTGCGCTTGAGATAGGTGAGATACGATCAGCAAACCGACCAGCAAGAGTGGACGGAAAATCGTATTTTTCATAGCAAAAGTAGATTTAGAGGTGTTCTTGCCTTTAAAATACAACTTTTGTTTAATCAGTTTCTATACAAGTCCTAAAAATATTACTGTACCTGATAGGTATTATCAGTCATGTCAAATGCGACACAATAATCTCTCAGTAAATAATTCCCTATGATAGCATTGCTACCAAATGCATTATTGTAAGCATACTTGTTAAAGTAATCTCCAGCCGTTTCAATCTGCAAAGGTTCGTTTTTATAGACGGCATTGAATGCTAGTTCACATGGAAATGTACCGTAGTAGGTTTCTATCGCAAAATCCGGTCGGTATTCGACCATACATTCTAACTCATTCCGTTTGATATTGAAAAACGCCTCATGTAGTTCATTCGTTACCGATAGTAAAGAGTTGGCAGTAGCCGTATCGAATAGCGCATATATTTCTTTCCCATTTAACTGTACGGGTATAATGATCATTCCTCTCGACAAAAAGAATTTACTGGGCTTTTCTAAACCCAAGCCATTTTCAAACCACATTAACTGTTGATTCGGAAAATCTATGGCAAAGCTTTTACCTTCAAAAAAATCAAAACCCAGATAACCTGCGAAGGGCAGATCTCTATTTAAAATTTCTTTTCTGTGTTTCGTTTGCTCTTTGGTTTTAAGCTCTTCGATATAGCATCTTTTAATCGTTATATCAGCACCGCTTGTCAGTGCTAGTGGTACTTCTTTTAAATGTTTGCCGTCTTTACCAACATATCTCACTTTCGAATCTACTTCTAAATCGCTGAAAACTTGATGGTCAGTTAAAAATTCATCAGTAATACAAGTATCTCCATAAGCTGTATCTAATTGCATATAGCAATGAACGCCACAAAGGAACAGTTCTATGTACATTCCTGCTTTATCTTCTACGACTCCGGTTTTCGTATCTAAAACATTCATCCACTCAAAGTGAGTTTGCTTTATCGGTCTGTTTACTAGCATAATGTAAAAGCATTCTTTCTTTAATATTGAACTTAAAACTCGGACAAGCGGCTATTCCTTCCGTCCAATGCTTAGGACAATGTCCGCCACATGCAGGTAACAACTCGCAACTGTAACATGGGCTGACTTCCTCTTTTTCAATGACCTCATACCAGTCGGAAAAGGGTCTACTTTTGCCTTCAACAACTTCTTTAGAAACATTCAAGTTGCCCAAGGTGTTTTTCGCTGCATTTTTAGTGAGCAACATTTCGGTACAATTGAAGACATTACCATTGGCACTGTATAATTCATCATGCATTGAAGTTGCCATACAGGTACTTCTAGTGAGTGGCAAGGGCAATAAGAAGGGCGTAATATCAAATCCTCTCTCTAAAAGTTCAGTGAACATTTCCGCCTCTTGTACAGCATAAGTCGAGCGTTCCATTTCAATTGCCGACACATCATTTTCCCAAGAGTGAACATAAGTAGGATAAAACAAAATTTGATTGTGTAATCCATCTTGTTCCAACATATCGATAAGTTTGTAAATATCCTGATAATTTCGTTGGTCAATATTGCATCTTATTGTAATGCAGCATTTATGCTTATCATAAACATCAGACAGGCAAATGTCTTTTATGTTTTTGTATATACGGTCAAACGTTCCTTTACCCGTCTTCAAGAACCTACTAGCGTCATGAGCATCACGATCGCCATCCAAAGTGATCTGAATATCCGATACTCCTGACTCGATCAGATCAAGATAGGTTTGCTTAAACAAAAGTAGTCCGTTGGTAATGATGCTAGACGAAAAATGAATCCTGTTTTCTTTACAAAAGTTTTGAAAATCTTCACCGAACCATTTTACGATTTCAAAATTGATGAGTGGTTCAGCACCAAACCAAGTAAAATCGAGATGTTTAGGATTAAGTGCGAATACTTTTTGTTTCATTCTGACAAAGACCTCCATTTCCAACTTCTCGGACATATTTTCATTGACATGGCATTGACCGCAGTAATCACACCCCATTTGGCAATTCGAGCTTGGAGAAATATCAAAATGTAAATAGTTGGTATCCTGCTGTCCGTTTTTTAGCTTATCTAAAACGAGTGCTCTTTCATTTTCGTCATCAGGAACTAAAAATTTAGCGTCAAGACACCTCTTTAAAGTGTTTGCTTCAATTTCATTCCATGCACCCAGCAAAACCAGGTCATAAGTGCGTTGTGGCAGTTCCAATAGTTCTCCACTTCGACTAGAAAAAAGAAGCACACTCTCGTTCCCTAAAGGCTGCTCTATAAGATAACGTGACTTTTTATACATTTTGCAGTTGTTTTTAAAGTCCCTCTTTCAGAACAAATCGTATCCGAAAGAGGGATGGTTAGAGCATTAGGGAAGTCCTAAAAATTTCTTGGTCCTCGATTCAAACAGTTAGGAGGCACTGGCGCACGGCCAGGACATCCAGGCGCACCGCCTAGCAATTTATTCGCTGTCAATAATAAGAGCGCATGAAGTCCGCATTTTTCCCGAAAGTTTTGATATTTTTATTTTTAGTGCTTATACATGTTTGATTTTCAGAAAAAATCTATTGTAATGCAACCTGAATCTTTCACTACCATCTACGAACAAGCTTTAGCCAGTCAAGACTGGGCACAAGTAGCGCCACTCATTGCTGAAAAAGCCTGTGTTACTTTTTCTGATGGCAGCGTACATAGCGGTAAAGCGGCTATACAAGCTGCTTTTGAGCGCAATTTTTCTTTGATCAAAAGCGAAGCCTACAAAGTCTCTGATGTGCGCTGGCTACATCAAGGAGCGGAAACTGCTGTGTATACCTTCTCTTTTTCTTGGAAGGGCATCATTAACGGGCAATTGGCGAGCGGGCAAGGAGTAGGCAGCTCAGTGCTGTTATGGGAAAATGATCGCTGGGTATTATTAGTTGAACATTTGGGCAAGAAGTGAGTTTGATCGGCCGCGCAAGGGATAGGAGTGGTAATGAAGCCGCTGAATGCGCCCTGTTTGGCG
>JAHDGT010000218.1 GCA_020631675.1 Bacteroidota bacterium | reverse complement strand
ACCCCCAGATAGCCCATTTTGTAGGAACGGATAGCCCGGTACCCGCAGTAGAAAGCTGGTGTTGTGGTGGTTCCGAAACTTTGTCGTAGAGCAAATTCATGAATTTGCTCTACCATATTCTCCAAATAAGGGATACCAGCTTTCTATTGCGGGTATGCGCCCCCTTAAACTACTACAATAAAAAAGGGCCGCCATAAAAATGACAGCCCTTTAAGATATAAATAAAATATTATTGCTTTTATCGCATCATGGTCACATTACCTTTTTCGGAGAAAGAGAAGGTGCCACGGCAATTGGTGACAGTTGCGGTACAGTACCATACGTAGACACCGAGTTCCATAGCACCGCCATTTTTCATGCCATCCCAAGATACATTGGTATCTGTGGTTTTGAGGATCTGCTGCCCCCAACGATCATAGATCATGAACTCGTAATTCTCCACGACTCCTACTATAGTAGGGGCGAAGGAATCGTTGATGCCGTCGTAATTAGGGGAGAAGCCTGTAGGCATAAGAATGGGGTTCTCCACATCTGGTAGGTCAATGTAATCGACTACGATCTCATCTTGAACGCTGCCGCAATTATTGCTGAGGGTGACCTGGTATGTGCCGAAATCGGTAACTGTATAATTGGGTCCAACAGTACCGTCTTGCCATACATAGTCACCAGCATCGGGGTCTAAATTGAAGGAGATGGTATCTCCTAAACAAAGGGTGACATCAGGGCCAACATCCAATACCGGTAGTGGATCGGCGGTCACATTCACACTTGAATTGACCGTGCAATCATTGATGGATATGGTCACATCATAAGTGCCCTCATCGCTGACGGTATAGACAGGATCCGTGCTGCCATCTTGCCATAAGTAAGTGGCACTAGGGTCGGCGATACTGACATCAAAGGTGAAGGTCTCGCCATCACATAAGGTGAAGTCTTCTCCGAGGTCGGCTTCTGGTATAGGTTGACTTACGATCAGGGTATCTGTTACGAAACAAGATTCATCCTCATTGATCACCACCCAGTAGGTGCCTGGTTCTGAAACCGTGAAGGTAGCTGCTGAAGATCCGTCTTGCCAAGTGTAGGTGTTAGCGTCTGCGTAGGTAGCATCTATGGTGAAGGTTTCGCCTTGGCAGATGCTTTGGTCGGGACCAATATCTAATGGTGCTAATGCGGTTAGATCCACATTGACACTATCAATGAAGTTACAGCCATCGACTGTGGCGATGACCCAGTAAAGACCGGATTCGGTTACATTATAAGTTGGGGCGAGTGTTCCATCTTGCCAAACGTAAACGGAGGCATTATCCGTAGTGGCATCTAATTGATAACCTATGGAAGTACAGAGCGTGGTATCTGGTCCTAAGTCTAATTCATCAGGTACGGCATAGATGTAAAAGCTGTCTGTTTGCTCGCAGTTGAACACATCAGTGATCACCCAGTAGGTACCAGGTTCACTGGCTTCATAAATGGGTTCTGTACTGCCATCTTGCCACAGGTAGGTGGCAGTAGGATCGTTGGTCACATCAAGGGTGATCTGATCAAATGGGCAGATGTTGTATTCGGTGATATTCGGATCATCAGGGTTGAGCACGAATATGTCGATATAGGAAGTATCTGCTAAGTTGCAGCTTAAGGAGTCGCTGGCTAATAGCATAACCACATAAGAACCTGCTTCAGTATAAGTATGTGAAGGCGTTTCTTCCGTACTGGTGGTACCATCACCGAAGTCCCAGAAGAACTCATTGGCGAAGCTACCTAAGTTGGTGAAATCGACTTCTAATGGTACACAGCCTGTTGTTTCAGGTACCGCATTGGATTCCGCGTTCACGCTGGGTACTTGGAAATCGATTTTGAATACGCCAATGTCCCAACCCGTAGATTGGGTCGTGGCATAGGCGTCTGGATTGGTCTGGAAGCCTCCACCAGAACATACACCTTGATACACGATTCCATTATCATCAAAGCGACTGGTTCCTCCATCTACGTGATTACCTGTATAGTAGGTGGCGTAGTATAAACCAAGTGCGTTTTCATCAAGAACACCCACATAGAAACCACCGGTAGTTAAGATGGCATCAGAGGTGAGTTCTAAGCCTGCTGTGGCATTATAGCCAGAGAAATAGATGTACCCGCAATTGTCGATCATAAAGGCCACAGGGACTAAACCAAAGCCGCCAAAGCCTGAACCTCCACCCACTTTAGTAGAGTATTTGATATTGGTCAGATCCGGAGAGAAGGAAACGATGAATTGTTTACTATCCGCTTGATTGTAAACATCATCCGGTATTAATTCGATAGTACCTTCTGATTGTCCGAAGATCGCGATGTCATCCACATTGTCAATGTCGATGAAGAAAGCCCATTCATCTGTAGTGGTTCCCCAATACGTACTTCCTAAAATGTTTTTACCATCGTTTTCCAACCAAATGATAAAGGCATCTTTAGACCCATTGAATTCCTCATCATAACCACCGACATCAACAGGAAAATCATCACCACCTGCCGATCCACAAACGTAGATCTTGTCATCTTTATCAATTCTTAGACCATAAGCCATATCATCTCCTGAACTACCTAAGTAAGTACACCAGACCATTTCAGACAGGTCTTCATTTAGCTTAAAGAGCACCCCATCTTGCCCACCTTGATGATCCGTCTGCATGACATCATCCGTCGTAGGGAAATCTGTGGAACTAGAACAACTGGATACATAAGAATTACCGTAGAAATCTACTACGATTTCCCCTCTATAGGTATCCCCATAATTGGTAGAAGTGGTGTTGGTGCCATCTTCTTGCGCACCCCCTACATATGTGGAGCCGATCAGCGCATCACCGTCTTCGGTTAGTACCGTTACAACAATATCCGTACTAAAACCACTGGTTGGAGAGTTGAAAGTATCATCAAATGCATCAGCAGAAGTAGGATAATTTGTAGAGGTAGTTGTACCATAAATGTGCGCGTTCAAATTCAGGTCGACATAGATACTATGTGGGTAATCACTACCACTACCACCTAGGAATGTTGCATATAAAAGATCCGTTCCATCCGGGTTGAGTTTACTGATCGCGATATCAGTACCACCACCGCCGAATGTACTTTGGAAAGACCCGGCATCAGTTGGGTAGCCTGAATCAAAAGAGATCGCACCTGTATAAATATTACCGCCAGAATCAAAGGCAGCACAGTGTCCATAATTACTTGAAAAGCCAGTAGAGCCCGATAGAGTAGCACCTACCACTACAGGGTCAATGATCAGTGGTAAGCTCTCGTCATAGCCATCAGGGAATTCATAGGTGATCTGACCGTAAACACTTGCGTAGTTACTAGCTATTTCTTTTTCAACCCCATTAACGATCTGGTAGGTATAGGGTGCTTTTTCTCTGAAAATACCAACACTGGTCTCGATCACTAGATCCCCGTCCTGAATTTCAGGTGTCACCCCATCGTACTGAACAAGTATGTTATTAGGGTTCGCACCAGGTGCAACGATCAAGTCGTACTTGAACTGCCCTTCGGTGAGATAAGTGCGTAAGTTGATGCCTTCGTATAAGTCTTGGTAGTTCACCGCTCCATAAATAGGTACTTTTGAAGCCCACTTTTCAGGATCATTACCCGTAAAATAGTTGTGGTAAGTACTGAGTTTAGCTTCTCCATCAATGCTCGCTTCTTTAGCTCCAACGAACTTCGTTTTGTAGGCGAAACCGTTTAAGCAGAATTCCGTTTTCTCTTCATTGCTCATTTGCGAGACATCATGCAGTTGTGCTACATCTGTCGCATCATAGAACACATAAGTGAAGCCCGAGTCCTCTAAAAAAACAGTGTTCACATTTTGGAGGGGTGCTTTGTATAAAACGTTTTCATGCCATTGCCCTTGATTGGCGATGAACATGGATCTACTTTCCAACTCATGGTCGTGGGTATGTGTACCATGTGCCAGTAAATGCATGCTGAAAGAAAAAAATAAACTAATTAGTACCGCAGTACTTAAGTAATGGTTGGAATTACTCATCTTGTGCATATTCAGGAGTGACGATTGAGGACAGTAGGTAGAGTGAGTATTGCAACAAAATGCTGCTCTTGGACGATACTCTTTAATCCGAATTTACGGAAATAACGCTCAAATTGAAAAGCAGTTTAGTTTTTTAGCGGATTAACGACAGGAGAACAAAATAAATATTTTTATTAAATGTGTTCTATGGGTGAAAGTATGAATAATAAAGTCTTAAGGCTTGCTATACCGAATATCATTAGCAACATCACCGTACCACTACTGTCTTCTGTGGATCTGATGCTGATGGGGCATATGGATGATCCAGCATATTTGGGTGCGGTGGCAGTTGGTGGAGTGATTTTCAATATCATTTATTGGAGTCTGGGGTTTTTGCGAATGGGCACAACAGGTTTGACTGCTCAGGCCTACGGGAAAACCGACAAGTCGGCTATGATTTTAGTCTTGGCTCAGGCTTTGAGTATCGCTTTGTTCGCAGCTGTTTTCTTGATCGTTTTCCAAGTGCCGATCGGGCAGCTTGGTTTCTGGTTGATGGGAAGTAGCGAGGAAGGGGTAAAGGTGGATCAACTCGCATTGGTCTATTATCAATACCGAATATGGGCAGCACCAGCGACCATATCCTTATATGCTTTCATGGGCTGGTTTTTAGGGATGCAGAATGCTCGTTACCCTATGTATGTTACCCTATTGATCAATGTGGTCAATATAGGGGCGAATGTATATTTTGTACGCTATTTAGGAATGACCGTAGAAGGAGTAGCTTTGGGTACGGTCATCGCTCAATACTTAGGTTTGTTTCTAAGTTTGTATCTCTTTTATAGATACTATAATGATTATTTACAAGAACTCTCTTGGCATGCCTTGCGACAGTGGGATAAATTAAAAGGCTTCTTAGCGGTAAACAGTGATATTTTCATACGCACCATGTGCTTGTTATTCACCTTTAGTTACTTCACTTATGTGTCTAAACAGGTAGGAGCGGAGATGCTATCCGCCAATCAGATCTTACTACAGTATTTATTCTTATTGTCTTATGGCGTTGATGGATTCGCCTATGCGGCAGAGAGCTTAGTGGGGAGGTATGTTGGCGCAAAAGAAGAAGACAATTTGAGAACGAGCATACGTTTGTCCTTTGTCTGGGGTTTGGGCATTGCGGCGGCTTGCTCCGTTTTATATTGGTTTGCCGATGATCGACTATTATTTTTATTCACAGAAAACGAAGATGTGATCGCTACCGCGAAACCTTACTTATACTGGCTGGTGCTCTATGCGCCAATAGGTGCGGCAGCTTTTATTTGGGATGGCATTTACATTGGTGCTACCGCAGCTAAAAGCATGCGTAATAGTATGATCATCGCTACTTTCCTTTGCTTTTTACCCATTCAGTATTTCTTGACGCCAAGTTTAGGGAATCATGCGTTGTGGTTGGCTATGATTCTGTTCATGTTGGTCAGGGCGATAACGCTAAGTGCTTGGGCAAAGAAGGCTGTTTATGGGAAAGTGACTCAATGAAGCTGAATGAACTTATAAAGCTTATCATAATAAGGCTTCGCCTCATTGTATACGTCCAGCAAATGTGCTGGTAATTCTTGTTTTGTTCGAGTAGTATAAGGTGTGAATCCACTAGAAGCGTGCGTATTCGCATACCAGTATTTTGCCCATACGCCATCATAAGATTTAGGACCGAGGGGCCAGTTGAGCATGCTTTTGTCAAATGGAATATTCAGCTGCTCACAAAGTGAACGCAATTGTACTTCAGGATTTTTTAGAATATCTATAGAGTCGACAACCGGCATACGCATACCAGATCGAAGAGCTCTTTCAAATAGCGCATATTGCTTAGCGATACCAATAT
This sequence comes from Bacteroidota bacterium, assembly GCA_020631675.1. Classification (GTDB taxonomy): domain Bacteria; phylum Bacteroidota; class Bacteroidia; order Chitinophagales; family UBA2359; genus JAHDGT01. The sequence goes on along the minus strand of JAHDGT010000218.1, from coordinate 1,612 downwards.
CATCTAAAGTAGGTTTTTCAATCACCTTATTAAAGGAGATCAGCACATCATAAGGATCGCGGATCAAAAGAAAATGCTTGCCAAAAGTGAAGAGCGCATCTAAATCGATTTCCAATAGATGCTGTGTCATCTGCTTACAGAAAAGAGTGCCTTCTTGAGCTGCTTGCGCTTTTTGCTGTAATTGGGTCAAGACCAGTTGACCATCTGAAGATTGACTTTTTAGGATTTCGGCTTTACCCGGGTGCCGGTCGGCTATAGCTAATGAGGTATTAGTGAGGTAATGGGCATAAAGTGGCTCATCGAAAACGATCGTATTAGGTCGCTGTGCGAAACTATACATCATGGCCGTAGAAATATTCCTAGGACCAGCCCACATTTGAATCAACATGAAATCGGAAAGTTAAGAAGTAGAGTAGGGGAGAGACAGAGAATCAAAAAGGAAAGAAGCTGCGGTAGCGGTAGTTTAGGGTCAAGGAAGATCGTCTCCGAATTCCGCGACATAGATCAATTTGCAATCTTGAATGGTGAATTGCCAGATGTGCTCGAATCCACAATCAGTATCTACGCAATCTTCACGAAGGTGATAACTTAACTCCACATCCCCATTATTCAGAATACGTGCGCTGATGTCATTTCCTTTACCCTCGTCTCTAAGTTGTTGAATGCCATTGATGCCGTCAACTTTAATAAGGAGATTAGTTAAAGCATTAATATTCACTAAACCCTCGAAAGAAACGATCGCTGTATTGGTAGATGCATCAATAGATGCGATACTAAAGTTGAAATTTTCAATCAATCCGTCAATAGAGCTATTGCCTGTTGTTTTATTGTTGGCCATAAAAGCACTTACCCAATCGAAAGACTCATCTAAAACCAACTGCAGTTGACCGATATAGGGATCTTTAAAACTTTTTATTTGATATTCGTCGATCACCTGATCGCGAGCTATGCCGGAAGAATGGTGTACTACCAGCAAGGCATTCATCAATTGCTCGAAAAGTGCTTGGGATAAGCTACAATCATCAGGAGCACTGACAGCATTGTTATCTGTTAACAAAGTTGCCATTCGAATGACATCTTCCTCAAAATCACCTTCTATACTTGCATTAGGGAAACAATATGGAGAATCAATAAGAATTTCGGTTTCTTCCGCCTCCATGTTGAGATGATCATCCTCCGTACAGGAGAACATTAAAAGGACTAAGCCAAATAATGAAAATAGAATTGAAATGTGAGTTAGACGGATGAACATTGTTCAATAATGAAATGACTCGATAGAATAACTTTTAGGAAAGGTAGTGATAAGTAGCGGTATATACAATAAGGTTCAAAGTCCGTACCAAATTAGATAGATGGTGTTAGAATTGAGATAACTCGACGGGAACTTGACTAGGAAGTATTGGTTTTTTGTTTATTTGACTTTGACTGGAAACGTATCCTAAATTTATTTTTTCGACCTTTGGGCAAAAAGCAAAACATGTCTGATAAAAAGGTAAAACCACAAATAGAAGCTTCTTGGTTGGAGGTATTAAAAGATGAATTTCAACAAGCTTACTTTGCCGAATTAAAGCAACAATTGATCAATGATAAAAAAGCGGGTGAAACAGTCTAC
>JAHDGT010000217.1:5459-7528 GCA_020631675.1 Bacteroidota bacterium | reverse complement strand
TTGCGACGAGGGGATTTTGAAGCGAGTACGAGTTGGCAGTTTTCTTGGATCATTTTGGTTTATTCTTTCTCTAAAACCAATACCACTTTATTAAAATCGGCAGCCGCATTGATCACTTCTCTAAAAGGCTCGTATTGCGATTTGTCGAATTGAATGTCGCGGTAAAACTCATCGGCATTTACCACTACGGTATTGCCGCGAACACTGTAATCACTCCAAAACTGACAGCTTACTTCACCTGCTTTGTTTTTAAGTTGCTTTTGGATCTTCACATCCTCCAAGTTCGCCACTTTATAGCCATCAGGCACGGTGAAAGTGATGCTGCGATCATAGAAGATCGGATGCCCCATATCAATAGGTGCTTGTCGCTCGTTTTCTTGGTACAGCTCTACCTGCCCACCGATCATATTACCAATGTGAAAGAGGTAGCTATCGCCAGCCTTGCTCACTAAAGATTCCACTTTCAACTCACTGGCCACATAGAACTCCTTGCTGAAATCACCATTATCACTGGTTTCCGCATTGAAGACCTCCTTGTTCAAGATCTCAGAATCTTCCATACCTGATTGTACCCGACCATCTACGAATTCATCTTTCTGTAGGGCATAAATGGTACGGTATTCCGCCGCACGGAAACCCGTCCAGCCATGTTCGATCTTCACCTGTGGTTCAAAGTCTTTATTGAAGCTCACTTCGGCACTAATGCGACTGCTATTCTCTTCATGCCCGCTCATAGGTATGGGCTTGACTTTATGTTTTTCAACCCCTCGCTCACTGGCAGTAATGAATAAACCTTCTTGTGCCGCCATTTGGTAGGGTGCCGGACCCACTCTATACGTATTGTAAAAGAAGGGCTGCATGGCAGAAGGCACCGCAGGCATGAGATACTGCTTCACGCTGGGCAAATAGAAGAATAGATCCGTAAAATTGCTCCAACTGCAAAAGTCGGGATCAAAACGGGTGTTTTCACGCATGCTGGTCACCACCAACTCATTGTCAATACCCGCTTCATTAAGCAGCACGCCGAACAAACGAGTCAAGCCCAAGCCAGTAGCATAACGATTACTCAAAATACCACTGATGGTATAAGCCTCTTGTCCGCCCTCAGGCTCCAAATTGATGTTTTGCTTGACGTAGCTCTCAATGATATTGATCTTTTCTTTGTCGGTCTTCACCTTCTTGAGCTTCATCTTTTTCAGTAGGATCTGAATGGCATCTCGCTCTTGATCAGAAGCCGCATAAACCAGCTCCGCGAAAGTTCCGGCAGCGGTTTCATTATCATAAAGATCCTCATCATCAGTGCTAACCGCTGTTTTTGATAGGCGATAGTCCACACGCATATTATTCGCGCGCAGGTAAGCATAAGGTTCTTCCACCAAAGCGGCTATTTGCGCTTTAGAAGCTTTGTAGACTTTTTCCTCGCCCACTTCTTCCATCTCTAAGCTTGGAAAACCATTATAGCTCTTGGTTTTAAAATCCATATACTTCGGTACATGCAGTGCGAAGCTCTGATCGAGAATCTGCGAACCTCCTTGGAAATATTGTCTGCCAAAAGGATCGCGAACAGGGGTGATCACCTCATAGAGGTACTCCACATCTCCACCTTTTTCCGCGCCTTCAATGGCGAACTGCATGAAGCTGCCGTAGTCTTCTACATTTTTAGAAGAACGGATGTTCTCTTCATTCAACTCGGTTACTTTTCCTTCTGGTGAAATAGAACGGGCTTTCAACTCTTCGAACTCAGCACCTCTACCCGTAGGCACGAATACCTTGTTGTACTGCTCTAAAGCCAAGTCGGTATTCACCCGAATGATCTTGTGCACCAATTCCGACTTCATGAAATTATCCGTCGCATTGAAAAAATAGCGGATCACTCTATGGTCTTTCACCACAACGGCCTGCTCTTTACTGTACACCTTCTCCAAGTCCTGCAACTTGGGCTTAGCCGACCAATCATAGCCTTTTTCAGCCGTAGCGATTTGCGGCGGCGGAGGTGGTGGGGGAGTATCCTCTTCCTCCAATACTGGTCGATCCTGAGCAAAGGCTAGCTGCTGCGGCTGAAGCATGAA
>JAHDGT010000217.1:0-5449 GCA_020631675.1 Bacteroidota bacterium | reverse complement strand
GCGGAGGAGGCGAATCCACCTCTTGGTCAAAATGCGGGTTTTTCTGTGCGAAAGCTGCCTGCGGCTGAAGCATGAACAGCATTAAAGCGATCAGAGCAACAGCCGTAAACAGTCCGTTCTGAATAAAGGGGGTACGAACTTTCAATAGTTTTATCATGATGTGGATAGGGTTTTTAAATATTTGTGAACCTGTAAACTGCATGTGCAGCTAAATATGATTTTAGTCAGATGCCTAAAAAAAACTTCGTGTTCCTTAGTGTTCTTGGTTCTTCGTGCTCAGTAAAAAAGTAAATGGACAAATCATTTAACCACAAAGAAAGAAGAGCACGAAGACACACAAAGATATTATGCAAAGCTTCATAGGGAACAATGTCTAAATAGTCAGCTTATTTTTTCTCCAAAACCAACACTTCCCCATAAGCAGTATTCAGCTGCTCTATCATCTTATTCCAGTTCGGGAAATGCTGTTTCTCTAAGATCAGGTGGTTGATGTAAATGTCTTGTTTCATGACCACCTGCTTGCCGTCCGCAGAGGTGGAGTAAGTTTGCGTAAAGCCGAACAATTCACCTTCGTGGCTCAAGTTAGCAGGCAAAGTATTCACACCATAGCCTTCAGGAATGTCTAAACGAACCTCCATTTGCTCCATGAACTTATAGTCGTATTCCCGATCCAGCTTGCGCTTTTCCAAGTCAATTTTACTGTTCTTGTACTTTTTGCGCAGGTTCATATCTATATAGTACTTATCGCCAGCCTTGGTCGCATAACCAGGTATGCTCAAGTCATAGTTGATCACCAGATCCTTATCCCGCTCAAAAAAGCCATCGCTCTCTACTTTCTCAATGGTGAATTTATTGTTGCCCATGCGTAAGAACTCATCGTAAAACTGCTCATTATCATCGGCATCAGCACGCATTTTATCGTATTCCGCGAACACCTTTTTAAAGCCGCTACGAGAAGAAACCCCCTTACCGATCAAGTCGCGTTCATTGATGGATAAATGAATCACATCCTTCGCCTGACTTTTTTCTTTTTCGATCACGGGTACAGGTTCAATGTGAAACTCATCAGCAGACAAGCCGATCAAGGCGTCCTTGCTCTGGATCATAGAAGTAGGAAAGCCAAAAGGGATGAAATCCCCCGTAGCATCCAAGAATAAATACTCACCATCCAATTTCGTAGCCGCGATCATATGGTTATCCACTACGGGCGATGGTACCTCTTCGTAATTATAGTGGCGGTCGCGGGTACCGATCCAGGTCATATAAGCCGGAATACCCGCTTCTTTTAACATGGTCACCAAAATAGAACTCATGTCTTTGCAATCGCCATAACGTTTGCTGCAAACATCTTTCGCCTCTCTGGGAATGAAGCCACCCAAACCATCCTCAAAAGCCACATACTTTACATTGTTCTGCACCCATTGGAAAATACGCTTCACCTTTTCCCGCTCATCATTCACCCCCTCGGTCAAGTCCGCAACAATACTTTGCAGTTGTGGGTCGGGCTGGCTATTCACCCCCTGTACCAGTTCACTGTACCAAGCATACAATCCAGACACATCATGCAATACCTGCACCTTGTCGCCATCCTCTTTCGTGGCTTCGGTAATACGAACCACCAAATGCGGTAAATAACGCAATACATTAGGTGCCATTGGTTCGCGCTCTACCTTGTCCAGCTCCTCTGCCGTCCAGGTGTACAGCCAACGATCGCCATCCTTTTTCTTGTCAAATTTGATGCGCTCCGTCTGCATACCCATCAGATCATAATCGATCTGCACATGCTCCGGGAAACTCAACTCAAAACGCACTTGCTCCACAGGCGAGTAAGAACCAAAGTAAAAAGCACTCAACAAATGCGGTTCTTTTGACTGTTCTGTATAGCTCAATTGCGTCACCGCGCCCTCTTGCATCGCAGGGAAAACGATCGCTTTTTCCTTATGATCCGAGTAGAAAATCCCATCATCCATCACATCCTTGGTCTCAATGTTTTCTACCGGGAAAGACACATAACGCAGCTTTTTACCCTTAATAGTAGGAATGAGCGTACTCGCTTTCACATCCTCAATCTCCTCAAAGCTGGAAAAAGGAATGGAACGCTGCGAAAACAAAGAAGCAGATTCAGAGAGGTACAAAATCTCCTCATTCACCTGCCGCTGCATTTTCCATTCTCCTTCAACAAAATCAATATCCAAGCGTTCGTTCCTGTTCAAAAACAAGACTTCCTCATCCGGGTACTTAGCTTTCACCGCATCATAAGTAAAATCAACAGAGGGGGCATCTACTGCTTTTTGCGCCAGCAATTCAGACCAGCCAAAGCCCATAGAGCCGAGCAGTAGTAAGCAACTAAAAAAGTAAATTCTCATAGTATGATCGGAGCAATCTGATGAATGATATGAAAATAGTAGGGGGGATCCTTTGTGGTCGCCCATTTTGCCGTCAGAAGTTAACATCTTGAAGAGGCAACTAAGGTAAAACCTTTTAAGATATGAATACGATATTGAGGGATATGATTTTCAGGGCACATTTCCACTCCTATCCCTTGTGCGGAACATTCCGTCTTTTAAACGCTGAATACCCCCTAATTGATACAATTCCAAGAGCTGATTAACATTAGATTAACAATTTCAAGCGCTATAGTGTTGGCTGATTTCCATCTTTCCATGAATTAGTTGCCAATAATGCCCCTCGGAAATACGTTCTAAGCTAGAATACTTGTATCTTTCACCCTCTGTAGATCGACCTGTCACCCCTCGACTACCTAAGTTCGTGGGTGTGACCACTTTATTTTTGGCGCATAACTTATGGCAAAAAGAGATTTAAATGTTTTCAGCATGTCCTTTCTGGATCTGCTGTCGGGTGCATTAGGAGCGGTACTGATCCTATTCATCATCATCCCCAAACTAACCAGCGACATCAAGCTGAAACTGGAAAAGCTGGACCAACTCATCGAGCTGGAAAAGGATGTCACCAAAATGGAAAATTCTTTAGCCGAACTAAAGAAAACCACGGTCGACAAAAAACTGGTGGAGCAATTGGAGACGCAGATCAATAAAGTACAGTCAACCATTGAGAAATTAAGTGACCAGATCAAAGATCTACAGAATGAACTGGGTAAATGTGATGAGCAACGCACCAAACTCAAAGAAGAAGTGAAATCGCTGAAAGCCAAAGTAAAAGAGTTGGAAAAACAGCTTAAAGACAATGGCTCGATCGTAGAAGCACTCAAAAAAGAGATCAAAGAAAAAGAGGAAACGATCACGCAAAAAGAGCAGCAGATCACCAATTGTGAGCAAGAGCAAGCCAAAATGCAGATCACGATCGACGATACCCAGAAGGAAGTTGATAAATTGGAGATCACCAAAAAAGACCTTTCTCAAGAAGTAGAAGAGCTGAAAAAAGAGCTGGAGAAAGAAAAGAAGAAAAACGCCAAGCTCGAAGATAAAGTACGAGAGTACGAAGCGGGCTTCAAATTCAGCGATAAAAACGTGGTCTTCGTCGTAGATATCTCCGGTAGTATGGATGATGATCCAGAGCCTCAAAAGATGGATGAGGTGAAAGCCGGACTAAAAATGATGATCGCCACCATGGATGATTCCTACAAAGTGGACGTGGTCATCTTCCCTAAAAGCCAGGATGAGAAGTACGGCTATAAGTACGGGCAGCTCAAACAGGTGTCTGAGGGTACGAAGTACGACATCTACAATTACCTCAACAATCTCCGACCAGCGGGTTGTACGCCCACCAAAGAGGCGATGGAGTTCGTTATGAAATCAGGTAAATACCCGGATGCCGGAACCATCATTCTGATGTCAGATGGTCTACCTACTAATCGGGTCAGCTATACTGATTGTGAAGAGATCAAAGAACGTAGTGGTTTGGCAGAGGTAGAAAGCTTTATTACTTCTACCAATGGTGGTAAGCGAGTGATCAACTGTGTAGGTGTAGGTAAAGACTTCCGTAAGCAGTCTACTACTGATCAAAAAGTGGTCTTTATGAAGAATGTAGCGAAGCAGAATAAAGGTTTCTATATTGGTTTTTAAACCACATCATTGTTTATCAAGAACGAAAAAAGGGCAAGCGATCATTCGCTTGCCCTTTTTTATTGACTATAACTATAAACTGCTATTACTCCTCATCAAAGCAGTAAGACTTGCTTTCTGCTTGTTCTCTGATGGTTTTGATCATGACATCATCTAAAGTAGCACCTGCACCCGCAGCTTCACCAGCTTTAGAAGCAGCCTCTGCTTTCTGCTTAGCGACATACTCACTACGCGCCTTGCTCAATACTTGGATCTCTTTCTGAATGGCTTCTCGTTCTTTAGACTTTTCAGTGATGATGTTCTTAATGGTCACCTTATCCTTGCCTTTGAACTCTTCTGGCATTTCTGATTCTGATAAAGTCTCTAACATCTCCTCATCTTCCTCAACCGCATCAATGATGTCCCAGTCTGAATTGCTGTAATTGGCGGATGACTTGGTAATAGCACGTTGTACTGCATTTGCTCTACCGTAGCTACTGGCATTCTGATCCTGACGCATTTGACGAGACTTTTTCTCCGCTCCTGTGCGACCATAGCCTACGTAGGTTTCATTTAGTCTTCTATTCAAACGATCGATCTCTGCATCTTGTGGCGCGTCATAGTGCACTACAGCACGCTCTTGATTGATGTTCATGTAGCGACCATCTGTGATGAGCGCACCTTCTCGCCACTCTAAGTCTACGCCTGTTTCATAATCGCCACAGTAAACCGTATTAACAATTATCTTGCGATTGCGAGCGGTATTACAAACCTCACGGTAAGACACGCTTCCTTGAGTAAAGGCCTCATTTCCTGCAATGAAAATGACTTTCAGGTCGCGGCTGTTCGGACTCCAATCCAATGCTGCTAAGCTTTCGCCGATCACTTGTCCGCAGTACTCGCTCCCACCTCTGGTAGTAAGGCGGAACAATTCTTCACTGATCTGATCCAAGTCATTGGTCAATGGCAAAACCTGGCGTATATGCCCTTGGCGGGAGCTGATGTTGTCATTGCCATATTCATACAAAGCCAACTCCAAGCGTGGACGTTTACCACCATCATCTTTAGCACGACCTAACTCATTGACCATTGTCCACAATTGAGATTTGGCTTGCTCGATCAGTCCGTCCATACTATTACTGGTATCCAACAAAATGGCGATCTGGATCAATGGGTTAGGTCTACGGTCGCGATCATCTTGTTTGACCGCTCCCCCTCTTTCACCAGCTTGGGTGAAGAGTTTTGGCTTAGGTTTCGCGGCAATGAAAGTAGCTGTTTGGTTCTGCTGAATTTGTGCAGGTGGAGATACCGCATTATTCATTTGATAGCCTTGCGCTAAAAGCGCACTAGTTGCGAAAAAGCATAAGCTGAAAACAAAAAGAATGGGGATGAACATTCGTAGTTTCATAAAGCAATATGGTTTTGTA
>JAHDGT010000216.1:6272-7529 GCA_020631675.1 Bacteroidota bacterium | reverse complement strand
AAAAAGGCGGCCCAGAGGTAGCCATTTTTATGCCTGCCAGCGAAGCAGCAGACAAAGTGCGAATTGGAATGGATAGCCCGGTGAACGCAGTAAAAAGGGGGGGGGATTTATTGAATGAAAAAAAATCTTACCCCCCTTTTTATTGCGAGCACGCGCCCAAATGAAATAAAAAACTTCAAAGCATTTCACGAATGGCGTTCAATACCTGTTCTACTGTGATTCCGTTCATGGCTTCGTGCCCTATGCCTTTTGCTTTGAGCTGCGCTTCTGTACAGCCGAAATGATACATGGCATTGAAATGAGGACCCTTGCTGTATAAGATATTGGAAGTGGGTTTGAGTGGTTTGGTACGGGTGTGATCGGTTGGACCGTAAAGGGCAAGTAGAGGGGTGTTCAAGGCATCGGCGATGTGCATGACGCCCGAATCGTGACAAATGACCAATTTGGCGGCATCGATCAGATCCATGAGTTGTGAGATGCTGGTTTTGCCTGCTGTATTGATCAGAAGCGGAATATCTGCGGGAAGTTGATCTAAAATAGGTTGGATAGAGGTTTGGAGGTCCCCTTTGTCGCCCACCAGAACAATAGGCAATTGATGCGCTTGATAGAGTAGGGGGAGGAGTTGAACGAAGTTTTCAGGTGCCCATACTTTGGCGGGATATTGCCCATTGGCCGCACCCATTTGTATAATAAGGTACTGCTTGGGGGCTAAATGCCATTCTAAGAGGGTCGCGATATTGAAATCGTGCTTTATATAGGTAGGTGGCTTGTTAATTGAAAGCTTGGGGTATAGGTGCTGTAATAGATCCAGATTGAGTTGGGTTTCATGCCTGCCTGCGGCTAGATCAATAAAGGCGGTTTTAGGATAACGCCATTTTTTCAAAAGCATTTTCACATGATCCAAAGGGGTATTGATAGGCGCGTCCTTATGCCGTAATCGGGAAGGGATGCCCGCGATATAACTCCCCCACATCAGAAAGTTCTTATTGGCATCGAAAGGCAGAAAGATGTACTCGTAATTTTCTTGCCTGAGTTGGCGGAAGAAGCTGATCTTCTCAAGCAGGGGGGCGTCTTGTTTTAATAGATGCGTTTTTCTGATCTGTGCGCTATTTTTTAAGAGGTGTTCCGTACCGAAGGCATTGCCTGCGATCAAATCGATCACCGCATTAGGGAAATGCTGTTTGATGGCCGAGATCAAAGGGGTTTTGAGTACTAAATTGCCAAGTCCTGTATATGCTGATAGAAGGATGCGCATCA
>JAHDGT010000216.1:0-6172 GCA_020631675.1 Bacteroidota bacterium | reverse complement strand
TAAACTTTCAATTTTTATTGAACGAACATTAAGTCTCGTTTGTATTAATGACGAAAGTAGCTGTTGATCGTTGCATATAAAATCAAGAACTGTGAGCGAACATAAGAAGATTCCTGTCGGCAAAGTAAAAAGAGCGGGTAAATTCGCACGTACTGGCTTAAAAGTTGGTGGGAATTACATCAAGCACTACGCGAAAAAGGCGGTAGGTATAGAAGTGGAGCGCGAAGAGCTGGATAAAGAAAATGCGGAGCAGATTTTTGAAACGCTGGGAGAGCTGAAAGGTAGTGCCTTGAAAATGGCGCAAATGCTCAGTATGGAAAAAGATATGCTACCATCAGCTTATACGGAGGTGTTCAGTATGTCGCAGAACAAAGCACCTGCGATGAGTGGTCCACTGGTCGCACAATCCTTTAGAAAGTACATGGGCAAATCTCCGCATCAGTTCTTTGATACTTTTGAAAAAGAATCTGTTCATGCGGCCAGTATTGGTCAGGTACATAAGGCGACCAAAGACGGGAAGGGATTAGCGGTGAAGATCCAATACCCGGGTATCGCCGAAAGCATATACTCTGATATTAGAATGGTGAAGCCTTTTGCCTTGAATATTCTGGGCATGAGAGAAAAGGATCTGAAGCCCTTTTTTGAGGAAGTGGAGGAACGATTGGGGGAAGAGATCGATTATATCCATGAGTTGGATAAATCGGTAGAGCTAAGTGAGGCTTGCGCGCATTTACCAGGAATGAAATTCGCCCAATACTATAAAGATTGGTCCAGTGAGCGGGTATTGACCATGGATTGGATAGAGGGAATGAGCTGGCAAGATTTTCTGGCCATGGATCCACCTCAAGAACTTCGGGATAAGGTAGGGCAGTGCTTGTGGGATTTCTTCAATTATCAAGTACACGAATTGCGAATGACGCATGCGGATCCTCATCCGGGTAACATCTTGTTACAAGCGGATGGTACGCTGACCATTCTGGATTTTGGCTGTGTGAAAGAGATACCTAATGATTTCTACCAAGCATTTTTTGATCTGTTGGATCCTGCTGTAATGAACAATGATGCCGAATTGGAGAAACGATTGATCGCCTTGGAAATGTACTATGCGGATGACTCCCCAAAAGACAGGGCACTCTTTGAGCCTGTATTTAAAAAAGCGATCGCATTATTGACCGAACCTTTTGAAAAGGGGGAGTTCGATTTCGGTGATCAGGAGTTTTTCGATCGTGCTTATGCTTTTGTTTGGGAAATGAAAAGCAGACTGGACATCATTAGAAATGGCAAACCAAGAGGTAGTCGACATGTGGTTTTCGTGAATAGAACTTATTTGGGGCTGTTCAAACTCTTACAAGACCTGAAAGCAAAGGTGAAAACCCGCTTTGATGGATTTGGGGAGTAGAGACAAATTGTGAAAATTTAAGCTTTGGATTTTGCTTTAATCCTAAACAAAGACCGCTGGCTGACATGGCAATTGTCAACTAGCGGTCTTTTTTATGCATTGTATTTTGCTATGCAAGCTTTTTTAAAGAAATTAGGTAAATATAAATGTCTTGCATGCTTACGATTGTTGTAACAAAAGTCACTGACATTTGTATACATGTATAGCAACCATCCATTGTTGCGAGCAAAAGTACACCAATGACCGGGTACTTATAACGTCACTGTCAACTCAATCACTTCATTTATGCGACAAATTTTACTTGTATGCGTAATGGCACTTTTCGTTTGTGCCAACTCCTTCTCTCTTTTAAGCCAGAATATCAATCCAGATTATTGGGACGGACAATTGTTCGTCAAATTAGAAGAAAAAGCGGCAATAGAACTTCCGCCTTTCAATGTAAATGACAATGCTTTTGTAGGACAATATCCTCATCTCCAAAGTTTGATCGATCAGTACCAAGTCGGTAAAATTGAAAAGCCCTTTCCAAAGAAAGGTAATTCCGTATTGATGAACACTTACAAAGTGTATTTCAACAATGCAGCACAGATAGATGCTTTCTTACATGATCTGGAAGCGATGGACATCGTAGATTATGCGGAAAAAGTACCTTATGAAACGACCATCTTAACGGTGGACGACCCTTATGCGAATCCCTCGCAACAGTACACTTTAACAATTACTGATGCTTATGACGCATGGGACCTATCTATAGGGTCTTCAGATGTTGTCGTAGCGATCGTTGATGATGCGGTTAAAATCGGACACGAGGATTTAAGTGCCAATATTTGGACCAATCCTGGGGAAATCGCAGGCAATGGCGTTGATGATGATGGCAATGGCTATACCGATGATGTGAACGGTTGGGACGGTGCGGATGATGATAATAATCCCAATCCGCCTTCCAATGCTTCCGACTTTTACTTTTCGCATGGTACGCACTGTGCGGGTATTGCCGGTGGGGTGACCAATAACGCACGTGGTGTGGCTGCTATTTCGCATAATGTGAGCATCATGGCTTGTAAAGGAGCAGATAATGCCAGTTCTTCTTTAAGTGGTATCTGGAACGCTTTCTTTTATGCGATGGAGAACAATGCCGATGTGATCAGCTGCTCCTGGGGTGGCGGAGGTGCCTCTAACACTTACCAAAACTTGGTGACGCAAGCCTATAATGATGGCATCGTTGTACTTGCGGCGGCTGGTAATGACAACGTAAGTTCCGTTTTCTATCCTGCGGGTTATGCGAATGTGATCTCTGTTGCTTCTAGTAACAGTAGTGATCAGAAATCTGGTTTCTCCAACTATGGCTCTTGGATAGATATCACCGCTCCGGGTTCTTCTATTTTGAGTACAGTGGCCACGAGCAATCAAAGCTACCAATATTACGATGGTACTTCTATGGCTTGCCCTAATGCGGCATCTTTAGTAGGCTTAATGCTTTCTTATAACCCGGCTCTTACACCTGCTGATGTAGAGGCTTGTTTATACTCTAGTGCGGATAATATTGATGGCAGTAACCCTTCATATGTAGGGCAATTAGGTGCTGGGCGAATTAATGCTTTAGCAGCTTTACAATGTGTGAATCCAACAGGCTGTTATACTCCTAATGGCTTTACGCTTCCTGTTAATACGGGTACTTCTGTAACAATAGATTGGAACGATGCGCCTAATGCGATCGATTACGACTTTAGATACAGACCTACTAGTACAAGTGCTTGGACAACTGTAGCGGCTTCTGCCAGTACGATCACCTTGAGTGGTTTACAGCCTTGTACGCAATACGAATTCCAGGCACTATCTGATTGTGGAGGAGGGGAAACAAGCGATTGGTCTACCTCTTATGTGTTCACGACCAATGCGGGCAATCTCGCTTATTGTAGTGCATCTGCTGTTGATGCCAGCTATGAGTGGATCGCCAATGTGACTGTAAATAGCCTGAATTATTCCAGTGGTTCTGATGGTGGTTATGAAGATTACACTTGTGAGCAAACAGAATTAGTACAAGGCGATACTTATACTTTCTCTGGCGCACCTGGTTTTTCTGGTGATTCTTATGAAGAGTACTGGAAAGTGTATATCGACTATAATCAAGATGGTGATTTTGACGATGCAGGAGAAGAGGCTTATACCTTAGGTGGAACAAGTGCGACCCCCGTGAGTGGCAACTTCACCGTTCCTGCTACCGCAACACTTGGTAAAACTACCATGCGTGTGATCATGAAGTGGTTGGGACAAGGAGATACGGCCGAACCAACGCCTTGTACCGGATATGACTATGGAGAAATAGAAGATTATTCCGTAGTGATCTCAGCAAGTGCCACTACACCTACTTGTGATGTGCCTACGAATGTACAGGCGATCAACTTGACCAATAATGCGCTTGATCTGACTTGGGATGCGGTTACAGGTGCTACGGATTATGAAGTAAGAGCCAGAGAAGTAGGTACTTCCGCATGGACAAACGGAAACAACTTGACTTCACCTGTTAGCTATACGGGCTTGGTGGCTTGTACCAGCTATGAAGTACAGGTACGTACCAATTGCGCCAATGGTGCGACAAGTAACTGGAGTGCGACGGTCACTTTCCAAACCACAGGTTGTGAAGCACCTTGTACGGATCCAAATACACCTAATGTAACAGGGATCACAACAACAGATGCAACTTTCTCTTGGACGGGCACGCCGGATGCAACTTCCTATAATCTTAGATATCGACCTACGGGTGGTGCTACCTGGATCACGATCAATACCACCAATACAACAGAAACAGTAAATGATCTGACCGACTGTATCGATTACGAAGTACAAGTTCAAGCGGTTTGCTCTGCTACTAACACGAGTAACTACTCAGCCAGTGCTAACTTCACAACGGATTGCGCACCTTGTGATGTACCTACCAACGTAGCTGCTCCGATCATAACAGGTACTACGATCAAATTCACCTGGGATGCCGTCAGCTCTGCACTATCCTATAATGTACGTGTTCGTGAAGTTGGTGCGCCTACTTGGATCACAGCGAATATCCTTGATCTGGATGCGGATCTTTCGGGAGTAGGGGAGTGTACAGAATTCGAATTCCAAATTCAATCGGTTTGTGCTGCTGGTGTGACCAGCGATTGGAGCACCCTGTTCTTCGCCACAACAGATGGTTGTACAGGTAGCACTTATTGCGCTTCTCAATCAAACGATTCTTCTTTCGAGTGGATCGCTGATGTGGATGTGGTGGATATTGACAACCCAACTGGAGATGATGGCGGCTACGAAGATTATACCACCATTTCTACGGATGTGGAACTGGGCGGTACATACACCATAGATTTGACGCCTGGCTTTGCTGGTCAGCTTTACGATGAGTACTGGAGAGTTTGGGTCGACTTTAACCAAGACCTTGATTTTGATGATGCGGATGAGTTGGTGTATGACTCTGGCAGTGGCTCTCAGACCGCGGTAAGCGGTAACATCACTATCCCTGCTTCAGCACTCACCGGAGCAACTAGAATGCGTGTCAGCATGAAATGGGTGAATACAACTGATGATGCGGACCCACCGACACCATGTATGACCTTCAACTATGGTGAAGTAGAAGATTACACACTCAACATAGTTGAACCCGCACCGCTCTATTGTGATGCAAGTGGCGCTAATGCTGCTGAAGAATGGATCGCAGGCGTGAACTTCTCGGATTTAGTGAATAATACCGGCAGTGATGGTGGCTATGGTGACTATACAGCACTCACAGCAACCGTCTATCAGAATGGCAGCTATGCGGCCATACTTACTCCTGGCTTCGCTGGTCAAGCTTATGATGAATATTGGAAGATCTATATTGACTATAATCAAGATAACGACTTCGATGATGCTGGCGAGTTGGCATTTGATGCCGGCGGCGTAAGCCAAACCATAACAGGCGGTATCATTAGCATTCCCGCGACGGCTAATTTAGGCTCAACACGCATGCGAGTGGTCATGAAATACACTGGCACCAGCTCAGAAGATATTCCCGAGGCTTGTGGTGAATTCCCCTGGGGGGAAGTGGAAGATTATACCATTGAGATATTAGAAGAAGCCGTTGAGCCAATTGTGGTACAACTAAAGACCTACTTAGAAGCGGTCTATGACCCAGCATTAGGAGAAATGACCACTTATCTACAAGATGATGACCTCATCCCAACGGATCAGCCTTTCAATATCGCCCCTTGGAATTATACTGGAACAGAGTCGGTTGCCAGTGCAGCTGACATCTGGGAGGATGTTGTAGATTGGGCATTAGTAGAAATTCGCTCTGCTGCGGATCAAGATGTGATCGTAGCGCAAAAGGCAGGCTTTATTCTTAAAGACGGCCGCATAGTAGAAACAGATAATGTCCTGGATGGCTTGAGCTTTGATCTCATTCCTAATTCACTCTACTATGGCGTGGTCAGAGTACGCGGTCACCTCAGTATCATGACCCAAAACGTACTGCCCGTACCAAGCGCAGGCTACTTTGATTTCAGCGCCAACCAATGGACCGCCAAATCAGATGGCGTAACCTCTCAATTAGCAGATATGTCCGACTCAGGCGTCTACGGTATGAAAGCCGGAGATATAGATGGTGAAGGAACCATTACGGTAACAGACCTGAACATCTACATCACCGAATCTTCAGCGGTACTTCAATACAATGATGCCGATGTCAACAAAGACAAGAGCGTCACCGTAGCAGATTTCAACTGGTACCTACCTAATTCTTCCGCC
>JAHDGT010000215.1 GCA_020631675.1 Bacteroidota bacterium | reverse complement strand
GCAGGCACTCACGCCCCATCTATCCCATTTAGTACCACTCCTATCCCTTGCGCACGGAAAGGCAAATTTTGAATTTAAAATGGCTTAATTTTAATTGATTTACCTTTATTCATACAATCAATTTTCAATTATAGATGGATGCGCTAAAAAAACAGAATCATACCCTATCAGAGTACTTGGCAATAGAACAAAACAGCCAAATCAAACACGAATACCATAATGGTAAAGTATTCGCAATGGCTGGTGGTACTTACAATCATGCTGTGCTTTGTGGCAATAGCTACAATGAATTAAGAAATGGACTAGCAAAAAAAGGAAGTCAATGTAAAACCTTTAATAGTGAGTTGAAGTTAGCCATCAGCAATAAGAACAGCTATGTTTACCCCGATGCGATGGTCATTTGCGATAGCGTAGCACATGATGAAAATGACTTGAATGCAGTAACTAATCCAGTATTGGTCATTGAGGTCTTATCTAAATCTACCGCTGAATACGACCGCAACGATAAATTTCATTTGTATAGACAAATTCCCAGCTTACGGGAGTATGTTTTAATAGAACAAGATAGAGCTGTTGTAGAGGTATTCTTTAAACCAGAGGGATCCGACCTTTGGAAAATCAGCAGGTACATTGGCTTAGACACTAGCATGCTATTTGAATCTATTGCTTTAAGTATTAAGATGCGGGAATTGTATTTTGATGTTAACTTGCCAGTCTAAATCAATAGAAGGCAAGTTTATGGGATTTTTTGACAAGCTCTTTGGTAAAAACGAGCAGAACAAAGAGGCGGAAGCACTAGCTGCGAAAAAAGCACATGAGCAACTTATCCAGATCGCTCTGGACAACAATAGCTTTCCAGATAAAATGGCTTATTGGAAAAAGAGTTTCGAGCATTACAAAAGAGATAAACGAGCCGACCTTCCTATCGGATTGACAGCAGAGCAATTCATTTGCTTTTACCACTTTGATGACCCTAATGAAAACTGTGCTAAGTTGGAAGTACAACTGTCGATCAATACTAATAAACAATTTATTGATTGTGCCTCCTCTTATGAAATTGATATTGCCGAATTTGAAGAATGGGTGAATTCAAAGGATAAAGGACGAATACTGCCTTATAAGTTGGCAGCTAATTGGGATACGATCAAACAGCTTTTAACACAAGAGGGCAATGAAGATCTAAAAGAAGAGCTTTACCCCTTATTGCATATAACGGAATTAGGGCAAATCGCCATGACAGATTTTAGAGGAATCAATTATAAGTAATGCGATCAATAAATTACGACGGCAAAAGCTTTAAAGCACTTTCTAATTCTGAGAACGGATTAGTAGACGAGCAGATGGTCTTTCACTACAAACAAAAAGGTCAAATTCTGACTTGTAGCTATTTTGGAACAGAGATCATTGCGGGTCACTTGATCGGATTAGTAGATGAGCAAGGAAGAATAGACATGCGCTACCATCAAGTAAATACGGACGGGGAACTAATGACCGGAATTTGTCAGTCTATTCCTGAGCTTCTTGCCGACGGCAAGGTAAAACTTCATGAAAGTTGGCAGTGGACATCGGGTGACCTGTCCAAAGGTTCATCTGTATTGATCGAATGCTAAGTACTTACAACAAGTCTATGTGTAAATACCTATTCAAATCAGAACGCTTAGGCTTCAGAAACTGGAAGCTATCAGATATTCCGAAAATGGCAGCCATCAGTGGAGATGAGGAAGTGATGCGTTACTTCCCTAACACGCAAGATGAAGCCCATACTAGCAAATTCGTACATAAAATGCGTGCCATGTATGCTGAAAAAGGCTACTGCTATTTCGCTGTGGATGAATTGAGTAGTGGTGAACTGATCGGTTTCATCGGTTTATGCGATCAAGAATATGAAGCAGCCTTTACCCCTTGTGTGGATCTGGGGTATAGATTAGCAAGGAAGTTCTGGGGCAAAGGCTATGCAACGGAAGGAGCTGCCAAATGCTTGGAATATGCGTTCGAAATGGCGGGTCTAAAAGAGGTGGTCGCTGTATGTGTTACGACCAATACCCCTTCAGAAAATGTAATGAAGAAAATAGGGATGACTTATGATAGTAATTTCATACATCCCTATTTAAAAGGTCATCCTGATCTGGAAGAATGTGTGCTGTATGTGATGCGCAAGGGATAGTAGTGGTTATGAAGCCGCTGAATGCGCCCTGTTTGGCGGTATAGCGGGGCTGAAATAAATAACACTTAATAAAACATACGCACCATCAAGCGAGTGGTACTGGTCTGCTTTATATTTGCCGAATGCTAAACGGAAAACAACCCATTTTACCGATAAAAAGACCGTCAGACTCACTAACGATGATGACCGAAATGGTGATGCCCAATGATACCAATCCACTGGATAATTTGATGGGGGGTAATTTGCTGCGCTTGATGGATGTGACGGGCGCGATCTGCGCGAGAAGACATGCCAATAGAATTTGTGTGACCGCATCGGTGGATAGTGTGTCTTTTGATAGTCCGATCAAATTGGGAGAGATCGTGAGCATTACGGCAAAAGTGACTCGTGTATTTAGAACGAGTATGGAAATGCGCATTAAAGTACATGCAGAAACGCCAGATGCGCGAAACAAACGAAAATGTAACGAGGCTTTTATGACTTTTGTAGGTATTAATGAAGAAGGGCGACCCGTGCCTTTGCCTCAATTAGAACCGGAAACGGAGGAAGAATGGATGGATCATGAGTTGGCAATGAGAAGAAGAGAAATGCGCTTGATCATTGCTGGGAAAATGCGACCGAGTGATTCTAAAGAATTGAAGGCGATGTTTAAGGGCTAGCAACTATCTTTGCGCTATAAGTGTTTCTATTATAAACAATCCGTCATGGTTTTCGAGATTTCAGATCACTTGCTCAAAAATGCTAAAATCAGCTCTGAAGAACTGCTTTTAGAAATAGCTGTCATGCTGTTCCAAAAAGAACGCATGACATTAGCACAAGCTAGTCAATTAGCTGGTTTACATCAGATGCAATTCCAAAAGGAGTTAGGTAAAAGAAAAATTCAAATTCATTATGATATAATTGACCTGGAAAGGGACTTGGACACCATTAAAGAAATGAAATTGTGATCATTGTAAGTGATACGTCTCCAATTTCCAATCTGATTCTTATAGACAAACTCTGGATTTTAAAGGAGCTTTATAAGGAATTAATTATTCCAGATGCGGTATATGAGGAGATTTCTAAGCTGCGAGAATTCAATGTCGATTTGAAAAATTTTGAAAAAGAAGATTGGATCATTCGCAAAAAACCAAATGATAAGCAGTTGATAAGTCATTTACTTCAAGAAATTGATTTAGGAGAATCGGAAGCTATCGCTTTAGCGATTGAAATAGAAGCAGACTATTTGTTAATAGATGAAAGATTGGGCACCTTTCAAGCACGAAAACGAAATTTAAAAACCATCGGCTTGATTGGCTCACTTTTAAAAGCGAAACAAATGAATATCATTTCCGAAATCAAACCAATTTTGACAGATTTAGATGAAAAAGCTGGTTTTTGGATGAGTGAAAAGTTCAGAAAAAGAATTTTACGAGAAGCGAAAGAAATTTAGTTCCCTATATTTGCTTTCCATTATTCTGAATAGCATTTACTAGGGACCTACATGAGCCAACAAGATCCGATTCAAATATTGAACGACAAGAAAGCAGCTGCCCTATTAGGGGGCGGGCAAGCCAGAATCGACAAGCAGCACGCCAAAGGCAAACTCACTGCCAGAGAAAGATTGAATTTATTGTTGGACGAGAACAGTTTCCAAGAACTGGGTATGTTCGTGACACACCGAAGTACCGACTTCGGCATGGAAAAACAGCAGTTTTTAGGCGATGGTGTGGTGACAGGTTACGGCACGATAAACGGTCGTATGGTCTATGTTTTCAGTCAGGATTTCACGGTCTTCGGTGGCTCGTTAAGTGAAACACATGCAGAAAAGATCTGCAAGATCATGGATCTGGCCATGCAGAATGGCGCACCAGTGATCGGCTTGAATGATAGCGGAGGCGCCCGGATTCAAGAAGGTGTTCGGTCTTTGGGTGGCTATGCCGATATCTTTTATAGAAACACATTAGCAAGTGGTGTAGTACCACAGATCAGTGCGGTCATGGGTCCTTGTGCTGGAGGTGCGGTTTATTCTCCAGCGATCACGGATTTCATCATGATGGTGGAGAACACTTCTTATATGTACGTAACGGGTCCGAATGTGGTAAAAACCGTGACGCATGAGGAAGTGACCCACGAAGAATTAGGGGGAGCTTCGGCGCATAGTGCGAAATCCGGGGTGACGCATTTTAGCTGTGCCAATGAGTTAGAATGCATAGAAAACATTAAGCAATTACTCAGCTACATTCCTCAAAATTGCGAAGAGGATGCGCCTGTATATCCTTATACTTCTCAAGCTGATGAAACCCGCTCTGTACTCAATGAGGTCTTACCTGAAAACACGACCCAGCCCTATGATATGCGCGAAGTCATTGAAGGCATAGCTGATGATAATTCATTCTTGGAGGTGCATAAAAACTATGCGGAGAATATAGTAGTTGGCTTTGCGAGAATTGGTGGTCGCTCAATTGGTATTGTGGCGAACCAACCGGCTTACTTAGCAGGTGTATTGAATATTGACGCTTCTAAGAAAGGGGCTCGCTTCGTTCGTTTTTGTGATGCTTTTAATGTACCCTTATTGGTATTGGTAGATGTACCCGGCTTCTTACCAGGTACGGATCAAGAATGGAATGGCATTATTACCAATGGTGCGAAGTTACTATACGCACTTTGTGAGGCGACCGTACCTAAGGTGACGGTCATTACGCGTAAGGCTTACGGTGGGGCTTATGATGTAATGAACTCCAAGCACATTGGTGCCGACCTGAACTTTGCTTGGCCTTCTGCCGAGATCGCGGTTATGGGTCCGAAAGGTGCATCTGAGATCATCTTCAAAAGAGAGATCGCTGCTGCCGAAGATCCTGAAGCGAAATTGCAAGAGAAAGTAGATGATTATACCGAGAAGTTCGCCAATCCTTATAGAGCCGCTGCTAGAGGATTTATTGATGAAGTGATCCAACCGGATCAAACCCGAAGCAAACTGATTCAGGGCTTTAAAATGCTAGAAAACAAAGTGGTTAACTTGCCTAAAAAGAAGCACGGGAACATTCCGATGTGATTAGTTTCTGACGAATACCTCTTTTCATAAGTGTTCAATTAGATCAATTGAAGGGAAAGTACTGATTTAGTGGTGTTTATGAAAGTATGACCCAGAAGATACTTGATGTGGAAAACAACTACACCAACACTCTCGATAAGCATCGATAATTAAATAAAAATCAGTCATTTAAATACGGTTCATCAAACTTTAACATTAATCTAGTTTGTGAACATTGACCGTCTGCCGATAACACTACAAATCGGGCACTTTTCTGGCTGATGCCCCCTTGCCGGACAGTATTCCCTACCAAAGAAAATGATCTGCAAATGCAGCTTATTCCAAATCTCTTTTGGGAATAATCGCTTTAAATCTTTCTCCGTCTGCACGACATTCTTTCCAGTTGACAATTTCCAACGATCCGCCAATCTGTGTATATGCGTATCTACTGGAAAAGCAGGCACACCGAATGCCTGACTCATCACTACCGAAGCCGTTTTATGTCCGACACCGGGCAAAGCTTCTAAAGCTTCGAAACTTTGAGGCACTTCTCCCCCATGCTCTTCTACTAATATTCGAGATAGCTCAGAAATGGCTTTTGATTTTCTTGGAGACAAACCACAAGGGCGAATAATGGCTTTTATCTCGTCTACTTCTTGCCGCATCATGTCATGGGGATTGTCAGCCAAATCAAACAAAGCAGGGGTGACTGTATTCACCCTCGCATCTGTACATTGAGCAGATAACAAGACCGCTACCAAGAGTGTATATGGGTCCGCATGGTCTAAAGGAATAGGTGTTTCTGGGTACAATTTCTCTAAGGTATCTATAACGAATTGTACTTTTTCTTGTTTTTTCATTGATCTACATCTATATTCAATCACAATGTATTCACAATTTCGTTTCAAAAGAAATCAAACTAATTTGAAATGACCACAACTTTGACCTTGCCATTAGTGTAACCCCATGCTCCCGTTAAAATGAAACGATTTATCATTTCCCATCTTATCGCACTTATTCTTCTATTGAACTTCTCTTGCTCTTACGATAGAAGCTGCAATAACGAACCCCATGAATACAAGTTCAATATCCCGATTAGTATCACACCTAATTCTGATACACTACAGCTTGGGGATACCATCCACATCGTAACCGATTTCTCAACGGATGTTTTTGAACGAAACTCACAATCAGAATATGATTTATCAGATTGGCTCATTTATGGATCACTAAAAATCAGACGTATGGACTCTTTAGAATTAGTAGGTGAGGAAACGTATGCTAGTTCTATACTCGGATATACTGACCTTATTTTTGACCCATCATTTTGTCAATGCTCCATATTTCAGTCTTCGAGTGGTTCTAGCTCTGTTTCGGATAAATTATTTATCCAAGATAGTAGATTCAAGTCTTCATTTTCCTTGATACTAAAACAAACAGGTGTTTTTAGAATACAACGTTATGTCTTTTTAGATTGGAATTATCCTTCTCCATATAATGAAGGCATGTGTGAAAGTAGTAATCGCTATTTCTGTTCTGATGTTAATGAAGGGCATCATTCAAACGCTTATTTGCTGCATGAATCGCCATTAGATTATTTTAATACTTGGGTATTAGAGAAAGAAGAAGAACGATTTTACGATTGGGGTAGCTTTTGTGTTGTGGTGACAGAATAAAGACTACAGCAGATAAGCAAATGAACGCTTAAAGCACCAAGTTGTACCATTAAGAAAACTGCGATTTGTGATTACTAAAATAATCGTAACTATTCAGTCAGCCAAAATTGCCTGACCTAAACAGTTACAAATAATCCTTATCGCAGTTTTACAATCCAGTAACTCCCATTCAAGATAAATGTAGATGCGAAAACTAAAGCCAAAATACGTATACCTTCTCCTATTCATTGTCCTCCCCTTTATCACTGTAGTTAGCTATGTGTTCTACTCTTGGAATTATCATCTATTTAATCCTAATGTCTATTCTCGTTCTGAACTAATGGAGATTCTTAGAGAAAAGCTGAATGATGAGGAGGTCAATTTTTCATGGAAGAATAACAAAGACCCTAAATTGTTATATAGTTATCACAAATATTCTGATGGCTTAATGAGCATAGGGTATAAACCTACAACAGAAGGTTATTACTATTTCAGAATGGATTTTGATGGTAATAGAGCGGATTGGAAAAAAGCACGAAAAGACTTATTAGAAAATATCAGTCGCACTGAAAATCGCCCAATTTCTTCTTTTAAAAGGTCAAAAAAAATTGGCAGAACACCTCATTTCAATGTGTACAAATTAAAAAAATACGAGACTTTTGAAATGCTTATGAAAGATAAAAGTGTTAGGTATCTGGATCCCGTTGATCAGAATT
>JAHDGT010000214.1 GCA_020631675.1 Bacteroidota bacterium | reverse complement strand
ATATGCATATGGCTAGTGTGCAGATCATTGAGATGATCCACATCTTGGAGCTTGAATTTTTCATGGGTTACTAGTTTTTCGATGGACCCTTGTCCATCGATTTGTTATATCTCTTTTCGATGGATTTACATCCATCGCTGTGTTATATCGTCCCGTTGGGACTGGGTTGATCGTATACTTTCTATTTTATTTCTTCGTAGGCGGGAGGACACATGGGTCCTCCCCTACAAATCGTGACCGCTTTGATTGCTCTTTTCGATTCTGTCGTAAGCAGGAGGACACATGGGTCCTCCCCTACAAAGGGGAATTTAAGTTTAATACTTAAACAAATTAGGGATTTTCTTGCTTCGACAAGGGATAGGAGTGGTATAAAATGGGATAGATGACGTGTGAGTGACGCTTTTGAGAGGAACGGGTATGGCGCATTAGAATAAAAAAATCCCTGTTCTATCAATTTAATAGAACAGGGATTTGAATCATAGACAGACATATTCTCTTATGTCTTAAAAATCAGTATTCACGTGGGCTGACTACGGGTTCGGCATCACCGAAGATGTTGAAGTTGTAGCCTAATGTGATCTCGTGGGTGCCGTTGGAAACGGTGTTGATCGCAGAGGTGGTGATGTCGTAAGAGTAGGCTAAGTTGAAGCCATTGTCTAAGCGTAAACCTAAGATGACCGCTAAGGCATCTTCAGTACGGTAAGATAAGCCTAACCAGTAGTTATCTGTATACTCTGCACGTAGGTTCAATTCGAATTGCGGACTGTTGGCTGCTACGAATTTACCTAATACGCCGGGGATGATGTCAATGCGTTCGGATACGGCCAATTCGTAACCAGCTGTTGCGAAGAAGTGGCGTGCATTCACGAAGTTATCTACCCCGCCTACGAAATCGAATTTGCTACCCATTAATTGGTTGGCGCTGAAGCCTGCCCAATAATTTGGACCGTTCAAGTAGACACCGAAGTTGGCATCGAAACCGAATTTACCGCTATCTCCTGCAAGGATGCTCGGGTCTAAATCTTGTGCTAAAACCAGATCACTGTACATGATCGAGTGCTGCATGAGATCAGCCGCGATACCTAAACCTAAGGTTGTTTTATCAGCAATAGGAATTTGGTAGGCATAAGCGATGTTGGCTCCTACTCTACGAGTTGGACCGGTCACATCTGAGTATAGGATCATTCCTAAACCAACTGCTTTAGAGCGTGCTAAGTTACCGTGTATGGTAGCAGCGAAAGTGGTTGGTGCGCCATCTAAACCTGCCCATTGTTTGCGGAAAGATAGCTGTGACAAAAAGTGATCGTAGCTACCCGCAACCGCTGGGTTGTAGGCGAACTCGTTGGTCATATATTGGGTGCTGTGGAATAGCTGTTGTGCTTTCAATTGAAAGCAGCTACCCAAAGCGATGACCGCTATTAATAGTATGCTTAATTTTTTCATGATGATTGTCTGTGTGATGTTTGGGAAATCAAGAATGACTCCCGCCGATAAAAAGCGGGAGTTTATTTCTTGTTCTGCGATTAACGAATAACGGTTACGTGACCAGACATCGGCTCATTACCATCATTGGTTTCAATGATGTAGTAATAAGTTCCGTGTGGCATGTCTTCGCCATCCATATTCGTTCCTCGCCAGCCTGCTGTATTGTTGTAGCCGATCTGCTCGTAGACCTTTTGTCCCCAACGGTTGAAGATCATTACGTTCACATTCTGGCTGATGTCCGCAAAAGGAATGTGCCAGTAGTCGTTGAAGCTGTCTCCATTAGGGGTGATCGCATTCGGCAATTCACATACCGGACGAACTTCTACTAAGATGGAATCGCCTTTGAAACAGCCATTCTCATCTGTTAATGTCACATAGTAGATCGTTTCTTCAAGTGGAGTAGCTTCTACCACTTCACCGATATTATCACTTAAGCCTTCACCTGTCCAGCTATATTCAGCAACCTCACCACCTGTTGCGCTAAGTACGACGGTTTCGCCTGGGCATATATCATTCGCATCCGTAGCGATGATCACATCAGATAAGACATCAGAATATACCGTTACACCGATGTTGGTCGCCTGCTCACAACCTTGATAGTCGGCAGTCACAGAGTAGGTACCACTTTCAGTGACGGTGATATTTTGCGTATCCTCACCTGTACTCCAAGTATAGTTATCGAATTCGGTAGCAATGTTCAAGTCAATCGTTTCACCAGAACAAACCGCTGTCGCACTAGGGTCAATGCTCAAGCTTGGTACAGCAATGAATAAGATCTCAACAGAACCAGAAGAAGCAGAACAGTTGTCCGCATTGGTAACATCAACAGAGAAGGTACCATTTTCAATCACACCTAAAGACTGTACGTTATCCCCTGTGTTCCAAGAATAAGTTGAGAATTCTTCCGCTACTTCGATCTGAACTAAGTCTTCAGGACAGAAGCTCAAAGTAGAGCCATCTGTCACCGCCTCGCCGTTCACTAATAAGGTAGGCGTATTGATCTCGCTTACTTCCACATCAGCAGCAGCAACAGCAGCTACGGTACAGCCGTCGGCAGTTTCTACAGTTACGGTATAAGTATCCGCATCCGTTACTTCGATCGTTGGAGTGGTTTCACCCGTGCTCCAAGAATAAGAAACGTATTCATCACTATTTAAAGACAAGACGATCGGATCACCACCTTCGCAGATGGTGGTGCCAGTAGCTTGGATCTCTGGTGTAGTGAAAGTCGCTTCAAAGATCTCAATAGTAGCGGAATTGGTACAAGTACTTGCGTTTTCTACTTCTACAGAATAAATACCCGCAGCCGTTACTTCAATAGTAGCCGCATCTTCTGTGGTAGACCATTCGTAGTCTTCATAACCTTCGGTTAAGCTTAATGTAACGCTACCGCCTGGGCAGATGATCGTTTCACTAGCAACGATAACTGGGGTTGGATCTGGTGCTTCCGCTACAGTAATGCTAGAAGTACCCACACAGCCTGCATCATTGGTTACCGTTACGAAGTAAGTATCAGCAGTATTTACTGTGATCGCGTTATCTGTTTCGCCTGTGCTCCAAAGGATGGTCGCATAGGTGTTCGGTACTTGGATCAAAGCAGAAGACTCTCCTTCCGGACAAACGAATTCGTCTCCACTTGCTGTAGGGACAGGTAGGTCACTGATCGTTACTTCATAAGGAGAAGAAGAATAGTTACAAACGCCATCTGCCCAGTAGTAGTACACTTCATAGGTACCTGCTCCTAAAGTGCTGATATCTAAACTACTCGTTTCTACTCCATTCACCTCGAAAGTACCTCCTACTTGGTCCGCTTCTAATGTGACATCAGAATCATCCGCACAGTAGCTGTCATTCAAGTTGATGATGTTAATGTCAATAGCAGGGCAATCCAAGACCACACATTCTTGAGGTGCGGAATCTTTGCTTCCACAAGCGTTGGTGCTTACCGCTGTCACCTCGGCTTCAATGGTTTCACCTGTTGTTCCTGTTACCGTATAAGAAGTTGTACTCGCATCTAAAGAAATATTTTCTGTTCCATTAATGGTTAAGATGTAAGACTCAGCACCCGTGATATCCGTCCAGCCGAAAGTTACACTTTCAGTGGACTGATCCAAACAGCTGATCGAAGGTGTAGCGATCGGCACTTCGACCACAACTGAGCCAGTGGCATTTTCTAATGCGTTACAACCATTTTTCACGGCTGTCATTGTTACCGTCTTAGTACCTGCGGTAGAC
This sequence comes from Bacteroidota bacterium, assembly GCA_020631675.1. Classification (GTDB taxonomy): domain Bacteria; phylum Bacteroidota; class Bacteroidia; order Chitinophagales; family UBA2359; genus JAHDGT01. The sequence goes on along the minus strand of JAHDGT010000214.1, from coordinate 3,834 downwards.
CAAGTCAATTGGTAATTACCACTGCCTATATCTGACGATGAACCATCCGCACCCGGATTGATATTATAGGTTGTTGTAGGGTCATAGTCTGTGATCACCAATGTCGTTTGCGCCTCATCAATACAAAGCAATGTTTCTTCAATGGTAAAGTCAGCAGTAGGAAGTGGGTTGACTGATAAAATGATGTTATCAGTTCCAACGCATTCCGTGTCAGGATCGATTGTTGTATAAGTAATGGTATAGTTACCTGCTGTTGTTGGTGTGAACTCACCACCAATGCTTACTACACCACCCGAAGCGGTATAAGTACCACCGGCAATATCAGCGGTCAGTTGAATAGACCCATCTCCTTCACAGAAGGTAGTCACTGTAGGTACTTCGATCACGGGATCAGCTACGATGTCACAACCAGAGTCTTGGATGTCTAATAGTACGCTTGCACTATTGTTATCATAGCAATCTTCATCAATATCTTGACCAGGGTTGATCATGACCACATATTCTTCAACACCCTCGCCAGTGCTGTTCGCTGTTATCTCCATTTCATAAACCCCTAAGCTTGTAGGAGAAGGGAAACCTTGAGAAGCTACAACAGAACTTGAGCCATCGGCACCATTCGCGATGATGTCGATCTCTAAACCAGCAGAAGTAGCAGAACCGATGTTCGTTACCATGATCTGGAAATTCAAGATCTCACCATTCTGTACACTGATCGGAGAACCTGACAATAAGTTACCCGCATCATCAAACACTTGAATACCAGATGCTGAAGATCCAGTACCAACTAAGTATTCAGGATTGTAGTAGCGATTCAAAGTATAAGCAGGATCACCTTCTAAAGTAAATTCCTCTGCCGTTGCTTTAACCCCTTCATAATAAGATTGTGAAATGGTATCACCGATCAAGGTTACACCGCCTATATCTTCTTCTGCCGCGTAAATATTTTCAATGGCTTGGCGGATACATTCACCCATAGGCTCACCATAGTTGTTATCACTGAATTGCTCGTACAACTCACCACAGTAAACATCAAGGTAACGTGGCAGACCGAATTGTACGGTTGCCAAGAAACCGATCGCACCATTATCGCTCTCTAAAACGTATTCCTCCGCTTGCGAGTAAGTCGCACTTGGCTGGTGGATGTTACCCACGAAACAGGAAGCGGAAATGAAGAAAGGATATTTACCCTCATTGTCTAAGTCATCCGCATCTTCAGGAATATTAAATGCCCAATAACCACCAGCAGAAGAGTGTCCTACGAATGTGATCAGTGCGACACCATCTTCAATATCACTGGTTAAACCTGGGAAGGTCACCTCTGTATTAGAGTTGGCATAGGTTTCAACAACTTCACCTGCGAATTGTACGCCTTCATAGATCTGTTCGTAATCTTCAAGGAACTCTACATATTCTTCCATTGCCTCTACATCACCGAAGTGCGCCAGAGCGATATGGATCGCGTCTTTGGTCCACTCTCTATCTTCCACATTACAAGGAACAGGGTTTTCCATTTCTATCAGCTTGTCCAAGTAAGCCTTAACCTCCGCATTGGTACGTGTACTCACACGACCAACACCGATCTGTGGTAAATAGCCGTCCGTATCTCTTACCGCTAAAGCATTATCAGATGGGAACATACCATAAGTTGGTACCAAGCCCACATCGAAACCATTAGGATAAGTAAACGAAGCTGATCTATGGTAAGACACGGACTTACCCAAGAGTAATAATTGATCTGGTGCGACACCCCAGTTATCCACCGCGAAGTTTACGAAGTTTCTGATCGCCAATGGGTGCTTAGGAATACCCCAAGAGAACTGGCTATATAGTTCTTCGATGTTCGCGATAACTGGCTGCCAGTTACCACCTTGATCCGTAGCGCGGTAATCTGCCCATGCTTGTACTTGGTTGGCACCTAAGTAAGGCGTGGTCATTTTAGGATGCGTTACCATTAGGTAGTCTCCTTGGTTGATCGACTGAGAGTAATCAACGAATTCGAATTCCTTCATTTCGTCTACTACGAAGTAGCAGTATTCTTTAGACAGACCACAAGAAGTAGAAGTGGTATTTACTAAGATCATATCACGCTCCGCACTTGGAACGACACCAGCTGGTAATTTGAATTGGTACTTACCCGCATCTACTAAGGGTTCCATTCTAACACGGTTGGTCATATCATACAATACAGGTAAAGAACCCGCATCGAAGTTTTCGATTTCGATATAACGCGACTGGCTATCGTCTAGTTTAAAACGGAAAGCTCTTAGATTGTCAAAATTGAATTCACGTGGATACTCGATCTGTGTATAAGATGCAGCGATCCAGTCGATACCTGTTGGATTCAGATCCCCTACTGATTCATAAGACACCTGCGTGGTTTCATCTAATGTAGCCAAGGGAACGATTCTGGTTTCTTCCAGTTCGTCATAAGACTCGAATTCTTCATTGACGAAGGTGATGCCTTCTACTTTCACTTTAGAGTGGTGATCGGGATACTTCACAGGATCATCACTCAAGCCTACCAGCTTAGAATGCAGATATGCATTCGGTCCGTCATCGTATACGTAAGGCGTTTTCAGGTTATAGGTTTTTGTATCTCCATCTTCGATACGCTGCCCTACCCAACCTTCATTTTCTTCATAGTCGGCATAGTTATAACCCGTACCCGCGATCTGAGTCGGTCGTCCGCCCCAGTGCTGGTTATTGTGGATCATGGTCGTCGTATGCCAGAAGTAGTCTTCTGGGGTTTCACTACCTGTGATGGAATTCAAAGCTTCCACATACCGTTGGTTCGCACCGGATTCTACGGTCAAATAGTAACAAATGGTATCTGTGAACAAACTGCGCAATTCAGACAGTTGCCACTCACTTTGTTGGAACAATTGTGTATCCAGCTCACCATCGTTTTTCAAACCGACGAATTCTACGTAATCTCCTGAGTTGATCACACCATCGGAAGAAGAAACATAAATGGGTACTTGCTGACCTTTAACGATCATTTTCAGATCATCTACATCCGTGCCCGCTAGACCTGCTGCGTTCAGTTGGCTGTAAGGAATACGATATAAACCGCTTTTCCCTACTTTGATGCGATGATACGTCTGATCATAATCGATCCATTCATTGCCATAAGGTTGGGCCTGTAGGCATACATACATACAGAGCGCCAATGACAAGTAGATAAGTCTTTTCATAGGTTATATAAGTTTGTTTTGTTCTTGAGGTATTGAGGTAGTTCAAGCAGCACATGCACTTACAGCTAAACACTTCACATAACAAGTGATTAGAGGGATAGAAATTCACTTCGGATGCATAGGGGGATGCTATAAAACTGTCAGGCTGCTAACAACACGCGAAATTAGCCAAATCTATCCACAAAACATTTGCTACAACTTACACTTTTGGGTCATTCGTTCGTTAATTGACATATTTCGGATCCACGCATAGGAAAAACATGCTGTCCGCACAAGGGATAGGAGTGGTATTAAGGGTGCTGAATGGCGAGTGAGTGCGCCTGTTGCGGGGGCGGCCCAGAGGTAGCCACCGCAACAGGCAGCAACGAACCGCCAGGCAGTGCGCTTAATAAGAACGGATAGCCCGGTACCCGCAGTGAAAGGCTGGTATTTTCAAAGAGCAGTGGCCTTGCCGTATAGCAAATTCATGGTTTTGCTATACTATATTCTCCTATGAAGTCATACCAGCCTTTTATTGCGGGTATGTGCCATGATTAAGAAAAAAAATGTTTGATCACGGCATCTTCATTAGCACATTTTCAAATCAGCACATTAGCACATTGTCTTGCGGGTATGTCCTCTGACTAAAATAGAAAGTCAA
>JAHDGT010000213.1 GCA_020631675.1 Bacteroidota bacterium | reverse complement strand
TCTGCTTACAGGTCGCCTAGTTGGGGGCGGATGACCAGATCTTCCACCAAGGCTCTGTCTGATAATTCGTGGCAGGCGTAAACGGCTTGGGCAATGTCTTCAAGAGCGATCATTCTTTCTTCGGGGATACCTGATCCTTTCCAAGAATCAGTGTAGACAGCTCCCGGGAAAACGTCTGTTACCTTGATGCCTTTGTCTCTTACTTCGTGGCGCAGTGATCGGCTGAAACCTAAGAGCGCATGCTTAGAAATAGTATATGCACCACTGGCCGGATAAGCTTGTAAACTGGCTACGGAGCCGATATTGAAAATATGTCCTTTGCCTGCTTCTTGCATCTTAGGCAATAAGGATCTTGTTAAATGGTAAGCACTGTATAGGTTGGTGGATAATTGTAATTCTAAAGCACCATCAGGCTCGCTAGAGATGCTACCCGGCACGAATACACCCGCATTATTGATCAATACATCAATAGTAGCACAATGCTCCAAAACAAAAGCACCGAAGGCTTGCGCTTCGGTTTTATCAGATAGGTCTGTGGGGCGGATATGAATGCTTATATCGGGATATGCTGCTGCTAAAGTTCGCTTAGCTGTTGTGAGCTTTTCTTCGTTTCTGGAGCAAAGTACCAGATCAAAACCTGCTTGCGCGAAACGCTCGGCCAAACCAAAGCCGATGCCTCTTGAAGCACCTGTTATTATACAAGTCATGGAATATATTTACCCTATGCCCGCGCGAGGGATAGGAGTGGAAATGAGTGGTTGGTATGCGCCCTGAGTGGCGGCATAAAAAGGCGGCCCAGAGGTAGCCATTTTTATGCCTGCCAACGAAGCAGCAGACCAGCCGGGAATTGCAACGGATAGCCCGGTGACCGCAGTAAAAAGGGGGGTATAACCGTAGAGACGTTATATCATAACGTCTTTTTGCCGCACCAAAAGTTATGATACGATAGCATCATACCCCCTTTTTATTGCGGGCACGCGCCATACAGATACAGCACAAAACCCGCACAAAGGTAATTTTAAAAGTTGGTGTATTAACGAGAAATGAGCACGCGTTGACTGCTAACTTGACCATTGTTGGACTCGATGCGTACGACGTACATGCCTTGTGGGTAAGTGCTCAGGTCTAATTGCCAAGTGGCATTGGCGGTTTGATTTTGTTTGACTTGGCTGAATAACTGTCTGCCATTGATGTCATAGAGCGCACAATGCTGGCTCAGCGGTCGATCGCTATTGCTTTGCACCTGGATGAATAACTGATCATTCGCCGGGTTAGGATAAGCCTTGATGTTTTGAGTAGGCTGAGTGCCCTCTGCCACATCATCTATGCCAACGAAGGTATCTCCGGTAAAGTTGATGAAGGATCCAGCGAAAAGGTTCAAGTTACCAGCGGTGACACAAGCCGTACCATCTTCGATGGTCATGAAATAATCCATTTCATCCGGCGTGTTCACAACGGTAAAAGTTTCGCCAGCCGCAACTGAAAAATTGCTTTCTTCACCGGTTTCAAAATTTTGCAAATTGACGGTATATGAATTAGATCCGTCGTAATTCGGCAAGCCCCCTTCAATTTCAACGCTGGCAGTGATCGTGCCATCCCCATTGTCCTCTACAGGTAGTGCTAAGCCATTATTTACAATGATCTTTTCAAGTAGTACGATGGGCTGAGATGGCTCACTCACATCGGTACAATCTAAGCTGGTATTGGTCATTATCGAGTAGGCGTATAATGGCGTATTATTGGGATAGCCGTTGGCATTAGATACCATTGCCTCCTCTCCTATTTCAAAGAGTTCTAAGTAGTCACCATCCACATCATTTTCGGCATTGCTTTGAGAAATACCTACTTGGGCGACCGCACTTGGATCATCAGAGGCAAAATCAATAGCTTCTAATATGAGCGTTTCTGCCCAGCATACGAATTGCGTGCCCCCTATTGATGCACTTGATCCGTTTACATCTACCGTACCCGCATCAGCGAAGCAGGTGCAGCCTTCGGCGGGCGCATCGTAGGCATCAACGGCTACGAAGCCGCAGAAGGGGTCTTCTTGGAATTGAACGGTTACGGGCGCGTCATCACTACCATCGGCAGCTAAACCTGTAATGAAGAATGTCTCCACACCGCTGATCATTGAGCTGACTTCGTATAAAAAGTCATTGATCAATAATTCTGGTGATGGCGGATTGCTGTAAGACACCTCAACTGCCAGCATGAATTCATCTGTTTCAGGATCACATTCAGCGACTTCAACATTGAGTATGCTGATGGAGCAGACTTCGCTTAAAAGAGAAATATCAAGGCCAGTAAAGGTGCCTTCTTCATGTTCTGGAAGGTTAGAACTGAGGTTACAAAGCGTGAAATCGTAATCAAAATTCAGTCCGCTGCTTTGTGTCACATCCAGAATTTCGAAGCAGACCTCGCCCATCGTGATCCATTCCGAGCTGATCACGGGGCATTCAAAGCCTGTGATAAAGCCCGCTAAAGAACTGGTGAAATTAGCTTCTCCGATATAGGTCACCTCATCCAATTCAGAATAGCTGAAGTTGGTGGTAGAATAAGGAGAATAAAAAGTGGTTTCGGTAATGATGCATTCTGTTTCTTCGTAAAAATCGAATGGAGTATAAACTGGGTTACTCAGTCCCAATAGGTTGTAATTGAACCAAATAGTATGGGATCCGATGGCCAGATCCGGGCTGCCTTCCGTGGCTTTGATCTGAATATCAACACAAAGGGTATTATTGGAATTGAATACCGGATTCGTGAATTGTAAATCGAAGGAAGAGGGATCTGATATTTGGGCATTAACAATTTGGGAAGAGAGTAGCAAGATCAGGCAAATGCTTAACAAGGTCTTTAGCTGCTTCATGTGGTTGTATTTTGTCCGATATTGCGCATCAATAAATGTGCCTTAGAACAGTTGGAAGAGGGAATACTATTAAAAAAGACGTGCAGGCATCCGATAGTTCACACAATTGATATTCTTTTGACAGCTTTGTGATAAAGTAAAAGTGTGAGATTTAACACCTAAGGTTACGTTTTGCTGTTGAGGTATTAAGTAATCAGACATGAGATTTGAGACTCGAGACATGAGACTTCGTGCTAACGCTAATGTATTTTTGTTGCCAACACTATCAATTACTCATAATATTGTCAACGTAGTTTAATAGAAACAAAAAAGCCGACTTGATCCTCAAGTCGGCTTTTTTGTAAAGAGAAATGAAGTGATTACTTCGTCAACTCTTCGATTTTAGTTTTGTACTCTGTGCTCTTTTTGAAATCACCTAAGTTCGCATGGATCTCTTTCAATGCGGTTAAGGTATTCAACTCATTAGGAGAAGCCGTTAAAGCACGCTCGAAGAAAGGTAAAGCTTTGTTGAACAAGTCGTTACTTTCTCCTTTCAAACGATCGTAATTGGCAGTATCATTGAAATCCACCTCATTCATTTCGCGGGTTTTCTCCGCTGCTTGGTTGTAGTATACAGCCGCTAAGTTGTACAAAGCGTCAAAGTAATCTGGATCTAATTCTAAAGCTTTAGAATAGCTCGCTACAGCTTTATCTGTATCACCAGTGCTATCATAAGCCGTACCTAAAGCGAAGTGAAGACTCGCATTCGAATCATCTAATTCGATCGCTTTTTCCATTTTACCGATCGCTTCCGATTGCTTACCCTGAGAAAGTAAGTAGTTCACTTCTTCGATGATGATCGCTTTGCTTTCAGGGAATTTCTCACGTCCTTGTGCTAATACTTCATTAGCTTTTTCATCATCACCGGCCGCACGGTGGATCTTCGCCATAGAGAAGAAGATACCAGGATCGCTGTAGTTCAAGTCGATCAATTTCTCGTACAATGGTAAAGCTTTGTCCGCTTGTCCGCTTTTCTCCGCACTGTAAGCAGTTGCTAAGATCGCCAGGGTATCAACAGCAGTCGCGTTACCTGATTTTTGGTTCATCTCGTCGATCTGCATCACTTTAGAGAACAAGTCGAATGATGTAGCGAAATCTCCTGCTTGGTAAGCCGTATTACCATCTTGATAGATCAAGCCAGATAACATCGCCAAACCGCGAGTGATCTTAGACTTTAATTTGCCTTTATCATCCATTTCCATTGCTTTGTTGTAAGCATCGAAAGCGATAGAGGAAGCACCTACAGCCAATTCCGGCTTTTCTTTTTGCTGTGCTAACGCAGTATAGATATCACCACGATAATTGAATGCTTTAGCCGCTAATTTATTCGGTTCGGCAAGCATGCCTTTATCTGTTAATTTACGGATCGCATCATCAATGAAGTCTTTTGCCTTAGCCAAAGACTCTACGTTTTTCTCCGTGTTCCACTCTGTGAGCTTATTGTATGCGCTCATCACATCAGTGGACTGTGCATAGCTTAACTGTACTGTAGTCAATACCAGCAAGCATAAAGTGATTAAGTTCTTCATAAAAGGTTTATGTTGAAATACGAATTTCATAAGTCTACTGTAGTAACAGCTTTCTGCTGTTCTACAAAGGTCGGGAACAAAATGGAAAATATAAAAAGCTTCATACTAAAATAGTACGCGCGAACAAGGAGAGACATTATTCATTTTACCCGATGGGGACCGGGAATAGGACAGAAGAAAAGATACTTCGTTTATCCTTTAACAATACAAAAGTAAAAAGAGTTGATTTAAAAATCATTTCAAAAAACGATTTACTTCCTCAAAAACGCTTTTGTGCTCATCTGCTTCGATCCAAATTGTATCCTTTTCTTTGCGGAACCAGGTGAGTTGGCGTTTCGCGAAACGGCGGGTATTTCGCTTTAAGAGTTCTACTGCTTTTTCAAAGGTATGACGTCCATCAATAGCATCGAAAAACTCTTGATAACCGACGGTGTTCAGTGCATTTAATGAACGATACGGATACAGTTGAACGACTTCGTTCAACAATCCGGCAGCTATCATTTGATCCACTCTCTGATTTATTCTGTTGTACAATTCTTCTCTATCTCTGTTCAGTACGATCTTCAAAATCTGGAAAGGGCGGTTTTGATTGAGGTATTGACCTGCCTTGAAACTGGTATATGGCTTACCGCTGCTTATGCAAACTTCTAATGCCCGCATAATGCGCTGGGGATTCTCCAAATCCACTTGCTCGTAATAAGTCGGATCCAATTCCTTTAATTGTTCTTGTAGACCAGCTATTCCATTTTCTTCAAAATGAGTTTTCACCTTTGTTTTAGCCTCTTCTTTCACTTCTGGAAAAGTATCCAATCCATTACACAAGGCCCGAATGTATAAACCCGAACCACCGGTCATGATCGCCACATCTTTCGTGGAAAATAAGCGATTTAAGATCTCTAGTGCGTCTCTTTCAAATGCACCCACATTGTAGTTCTCCACCACAGACCTATTATTGATAAGATGGTGCTTGACCTGACTTAACTCTACATGATCCGGCTTTGCCGTACCGATCGACATTTCCTTGTAAAACTGTCTACTATCACAAGATATGATCTCGGTATCCAATTGTTGGGCGAGATGAATGGACAAAGCCGTTTTGCCTACTGCGGTCGGGCCTGTGATGACGATTAGTTTTTTATTGGAAGGCATTTTGCGAAGGTAAGTGATCCGTCTTAAGAAATTGTACAAGAGGAAAAATAGGAGTAGTTTCGCTTTTGAAAAACAGGACAGCTATGAAGCACATTAATTATACCTCCTTTAGTTTATTCTTCGTATTCACTTTGCTTTTTTATGCCTGTGATTATAGTGGTAAAGAAACTGGATCCTCAAGCAAAAAAGCTAAAAGTGAAAGTAGTGTTGACTTGCCAGACTACCAAGGCATGGCCACTTTAGAAATTCCTTCTAAGGACGGTTTGACAATGACCGTGAACTTGTATCATTTGGATAATGATAAACCTGTTGCTGTACTATGCCATCAAGCGGGCAGTGCTAAAGAAGAGTACAATGAAATAGCCGAACGATTGAATAAGATGGGTTTCAATTGTTTAGCGATCGATCAGCGCAGTGGCGGGGAAGCATTAGGCGGGGACAACAGAACGGCTGTCAGAGCCAAAGAAGCAGGAAAACCTACTTCTTACTTAGATGCGGAACAAGATATATTAGCAGCGGTGAAATATGCGGCACGCTTGTATAAGAAGCAGGTGTTGTTAGTTGGCAGTAGCTACTCTGCTTCCTTAGCTTTGAAAATAGGCAGAGGGAATTTACAAGTAATGGGGGTTGCCGCATTTAGTCCGGGTGAATATTTCAAGGAAAAAGGAGAACAGTATATCGGTAATAGCATGAAGGATTTCAATAAACCCCTATTTCTCACCTCTTCAAAATCTGAATCAGCGGATGTGGCGGGCTTTTTAGTTTATGCCGATAAAAACAAAACAACTCATTTCATTCCTGAAGAAGAAGGGATTCATGGCGCAAGAGCATTATGGTCATCTACTCCTAATCACAAGGCGTATTGGACTGCTTTTGAAGCATTTTTAAGCGAGCTATAGCTTTAGCAACATCAGTCGGCGTATCTATGCCGAATGTGTCTTTTTCAACGATACCAACTTGAATATCATAGTCGTTTTCTAACCATCTTAGTTGCTCCAGTTTTTCGGTTTTTTCCAGTTCGGTGCTAGGAAGTTTCACCAATTCTTCTAATGTGCCCCATCTAAAAGCATACATTCCAATATGCTTGTAAAAGCGGCGTTCTTCAGCAAGCCAATAGTCTGGCTCTTCATCTCTTACAAAAGGGATCGGTGACCGACTGAAGTACAAAGCTTTCCCAGAATTGCTGATGGTTAATTTTGGTTTGTTCACATCAAAAATATCGCTTGAGGTGTTTATTAGCTTCGCAATTGTAGCGATAGCTACGGTACTATTATCAAACTGTTTTATCAGTGTACGGAGATGTTCTTTTTCCGCAAAGGGTTCGTCTCCTTGCACATTTATCACGATCAGATTTTCTTCTGAGATTTGCCCCTCTTTTAATTTTATCTCAACCGCCTCCGCACAACGATCTGTTCCGCTTTGGTGAGCAGGATCGGTTAAAACTGCCTCGCCTCCGAATAAACGAACATGCTCTATGATCTTTTGACTATCGGTAGCTATGAGCGGCGGTAAAATCGTAAAGCTCGAGTTAAGCTCCTTTGTAATGGAAAAGATGCGCTCATAAACCCTTTGAATTAATGATTTACCCAATAGGTCTATCAAGGGCTTTTCAGGCAAGCGGATAGAACCTATTCTTGCGGGTATTATTATCAATATAGTCACAGTCTATGAGATAGATTAACAAATTCATTTCTCAAAGCAAGTTAATGCACTTACCTTCGCGCAAATTTAGCAAGCCTACTAGAAATATAACTGATTTTGAGCATTACTATTTTGGGCATTGAGTCTTCTTGTGATGATACCGCTGCTGCGATATTAAAGGATGGCAAACTGTTGAGCAATGTTCGTGCAACACAAGATGTACATAAGGAGTATGGAGGTGTTGTTCCAGAATTAGCCTCACGAGCACACCAGCAACATATTGTTCCTGTAGTGACACAAGCTTTGAAACAAGCAGGGGTAGACAAGTCGGAACTAA
>JAHDGT010000212.1 GCA_020631675.1 Bacteroidota bacterium | reverse complement strand
GTACGCAAGGGATAGGAGCGGTATGAGGTAGCCCCCAATGCTATTGAGCGGCGGGTTGGCGGGGCGGCCCAGAGGTAGCCACCGCCAGCCCTGCCAGCGAAAAGCATTGGGGGCTGCCGAATTTAGCGGATAGCCCGACCACGCAGTAAAAAGGGGGTTAAACGTAGAGACGTTATATCATAAGGTCTTCTTTGCCGTTCACGAAAATATGAATAGATGAAAAAACACACCCCCTTTTTATTGCGTGGATGCGCCCAACAAAAAAGAGGAATAAAAAATAAAAATAGCAGGAAAATAAAGAGGAAGAGATGGGAAGCCATATCGGCGATGCGGGTGCATCGCCGAGGCTTGAGTTTTGAGCTATGAAATAGCGTTGTGATAGAGCTGTAGTGCCTGAGCAGGCAATATAGGGGGATTTGAAGTAGGACAAACGAAGTTTCTTTTCCGTCTGTTGATACAAATAACAGTATTAAAAGGGGGCTGACATAGCGGGTTGAGGTGTGTGTTTGTTCGGATTCCGAGAATCAGAACGCTGTTTTCGAGATTTTGAACGCTTTTTTACCCCTTACTTAGGATGTATTAGCTAGCTTGCTTAAGCGTTTCGCTGGTCGCGATAGACTTTAGGGGTAATGCCTAATTCATTTTTGAAGGCAGCGTAGAAGGCGGATTTCGACTTGAAACCTGCTTGTTCGCCTATGGCTTCAATGGTGTATTGTTGGGCATCTTCAGCAGATAGCAGTCGCTCTGCTTCTTTTACACGAAAGCTATTAATGTAGGAAGTGAAATTGCGATCCGTTTTGTTGCGAATGACGGTACGCAGGTATTTGGCGTTGGTGTTCGCTATTTTTGATAAATGGCTCAGGCTAAGATCTTGCTGTAGGTAGATCTTATCGGTTTCTAATAACGAAAGGATGCGCTCGAAGATCTGTTCTTGCTGTGTTTCGTTCAGTAGGTTTTGTGTTGAATTGACGGTAGCAGCAGTTATGCTATTTGTTGTGTCTTTGGTCTGCTTGGCTACTGCCATTCCTTGATTTTCTTCTGCCAGAAACACCTGAGAACCGATGTACCAAGTAAGGATGAAAATACCTGCCATGACCATTAGAAAAGCAATGTCCCAGTTATCGAATAGTCCGATTTGCCTAAAAATGATCAGTGTTAAAATGGTCAAATAGGAACTGATGAAAAAGGTGGCCCAGTTTCTTCTTTTCAAAGAGCTGAAAAAGGATATTGCTTTCTCTGGTTCCATCTTATGGTGAAGACGGAAGGCTTGGTAAATGTAGTAGACATTCTGCAATGGAAAGATGACCAATAGGGCGATGAAGTTCAAAAAAGCGAGTACATCACCACTCATCACTTGGTACATGGAGTCGGTATCGGAGGTATAAATGACCACGAAAAACACCAGATTGATGATGAGCAGTCCGATGGGAATGTAAAAATGATTGAGCTGCTTTTCTAAGTTTTTTAAAATAGGGGCTTGGGTGTAATATTGCACCAAGCAGAAGTACATGAAGGGTGGGATGAGCACCAGGTTCACAAAGAAAAGAATTGAGAGTAAATTGACGAGGGGAATATCCGCATCAGCATAATCCGATACGATTAAGGAGATCAGCAGCAAGGTCAGTTCGAGAAAGAACAATAAGCTTAGAGCGGATAGGTCGACCGATCTCTTACGCCAATAGAAGAAGAATATGCCGAAGCATGCCAGTCCGATTATAGTTGATATGTAGTAAAAAGTTAAAGGCATTCAAATCTTAAATCCACGAACCCAATGAGACACATCCACCAGTTGAATAAGAGCCTATTTAAAAAAAATGTATAATATAAAAAGTGATAAGAGGGAGCTTTTTGTTTGGAAAAAACACCACGATTCAATTTGTGACTTTTTTCCAAAGAGAGCTATAAATCTATGGATTTATGTCCTAATTGCGACACAATTCTCATTGTTTATTTCATGTAGGGGGGCAAAAGGATTTTCGCGTTTACTAGCAAATGCTCGTTCAGTAAAAATTGATTGAATTGCCTTAGATTTATTTCATGGCTAAGAAATACGAAAAAGCGATTGTTTGTGCGGATGGATATCAACTAACAACTACGGTCTATGAGCCGGAGGCGGGTATAAAGGCAGCGGTCATGATCGCACCGGCTACGGGCATTAAACAAGGTTTCTACAATTCTTTTGCCACGCACTTAGCAGAAAACGGCTATGGGGTGATTTGTTTTGATAATAGAGGAATAGGTAAGTCCATAGATCCGAATGCGAAAGATCAAGAATTGTCCTTGATCACATGGGGGCGGCAAGATATGACTGCCATACTAGAAGCCTTGAAGCAAATTTTCCCGAATACAAACTATCATTTAGTAGGACATAGTGCGGGCGGGCAGCTGATCGGCTTGATGGATAATTATGCCGACATTAGAGTAAATGGTGCAATGGCAGCGGCTATATCGCGACCGATTTCGGCAAGGCGATCAAGGAGAAAGCGCATTATTTTAATGAAGTCGCTATTCCTGCCAAATGGGTACATGCGACTGATGACGGAATCGCCAACTTGGCCAATGTAAAAGACATGATTCGAGTGTTCCCGAATATGAAAGCGGAGATAGTGACCTTAAAACCCCAAGAACTGGGCTACAAAGAGATCGGCCACATGAAGTTTTTCAGCTCCAAATGCAAAGACCTCTGGCCAATGGCTTTAGATTTCCTAGAGTCCCAAAGGGACGGGATAACAAAGCGACGGACGTAAGTCCATCGCATAGAGCATTGTATTCGATTACCCCACATACTCCCCGAACACCCCACGCAATACATCAGACACCTCACCCAAAGTAGCATACTGATCAACCGCGGTAATAACCGCTGGCATTAAGTTGATATTCTCCCTAGCACAACGCTCCACTTCTGCCAATGCGCTTTGTACCGCAGCATTATCTCGCTCTGCTTTTAACTGCTTGAGCTTTTCAATTTGCACTAGGCGAATGCTGTCGTCGATTTTAAAAATAGGTACAGGCTCTTCTCGTTCCACTTTGAATTGATTCACCCCTACAATGATCTCCTTCCCTTCTTCCATATTCTTTTGGAAGGTGTAAGACGAGCGAGCGATCTCTTCTTGAATGTAGCCTTCTTCAACGGCTTTCACCGCACCGCCCATCGCATCGATCTTCTCAATATACTGCCAAGCAGCAGCAGCTATTTCATCGGTCATGGATTCCACGAAATAAGAACCCGCCAAAGGATCTACCGTATCGGCTACACCGCTTTCGTGCGCGATCACCTGTTGTGTTCTCAGTGCTATACGAGCAGCTTCTTCCGTAGGTAGAGATAAAGCCTCGTCATAGCCATTCGTATGTAGTGATTGCGTACCGCCTAATACAGCCGCTAAAGCCTGTAAGGTTACTCGGCTCACATTATTCATCGGCTGTTGAGCCGTTAAAGTAGAACCCCCCGTCTGCGTATGGAAGCGCATACGCATGGCCTTCACATCCGTAGCCCCTAATTGCTTCACGATCTGTGCCCACATGCGTCGTGCGGCCCTGAACTTCGCGATCTCTTCAAAGAAGTTGTTGTGGGCATTAAAGAAGAAAGACAAACGCTTGGCGAAGACGTTGATGTCTAAGCCTACGGCTATAGCCGCCTCTAAATAAGCCTTTCCATTCGCCAAGGTGAATGCCAACTCTTGGGCAGCAGTAGAACCTGCTTCTCTAATGTGGTAACCCGAAATGGAAATGGTATTCCATTTGGGCACCTCTTTACTGCACCAATCGAATATATCCGTAATGATGCGCATCGAAGGGCGAGGAGGGTAGATGTAAGTACCGCGGGCCGCATACTCCTTTAAAATATCGTTCTGTATCGTGCCCCGTAAAACTTTGGGGTCAACCCCTTGACGTTTTGCTAAAGCGACATAAAAGGCCAATAGAATAAAGCCAGTGGCATTGATGGTCATAGAAGTGGATACTTGCCCTAAGTTAATACCCTTGAACAAGGCCTCCATATCTCGAATAGAGTCGATCGCCACCCCTACTTTTCCTACTTCCCCTTCCGACAACCCATGATCGCTGTCGTAACCTATTTGAGTAGGGAGATCAAAGGCAACAGATAAACCTGTGGTACCTTGAGATAGTAAATAGTGGTAGCGTTCATTGCTCGCTTCAGCGGTTGAAAAACCCGCATACTGCCGCATCGTCCACAAGCGCGAGCGGTACATGCTTTCGTGTACCCCTCTTGTAAATGGAAACTCCCCTGCTTTTTCTGGCTGGCGTTCCTTCGGCTCATAGTTACGCTGTATCTCTAAACCTGAGCTATTTTCAAAACGCTCTTTACGCTCCTTGATCATATTGTACTGTACTATACTATACCGTTGATATCTTAATCGTATTTGTCTTCCCTTGCTGGTTCAAAGGTAAACTTCCCGTATTGATCACCACATCCCCATGCTCTATCAATCCGTGTTTCAGCAAAATTTGGTGGGTATGCTGAATGCTCTCATTCGTGCTCGCCAAATTATCATAGTGAAAAGCGCGCACGCCCCAAACCAAACTCACGGTATTGCGAAGGCTGGCACTTTCCGAGAAGGCGAAGATATGTGCTTTTGGTCGATAGCTACTTAAAGTCAATGCCGTAGATCCAGATTTGGTCATGGCAATGATCGCTTTAGCCTCGATCCCTTTCGCGATCCTGACCGCACTATAACAAATGGTATTAGAAAGGAAGGCATCATCTTCCGGATCGGGAACATGATTTTTATTGTAAATGCTATCTACTTGTTCTTCTATGGCCTGAATCACCTTTTTAAAAGTCTGTATCACTTTTACCGGGTGTTTACCCGTAGCGGTTTCCCCACTCAACATCAAGGCATCCGCACTATCGTAAATGGCATTGCCCACATCAGTCACTTCAGCACGAGTAGGAGAGGAGTTCTCGATCATGCTCTCCATCATTTGCGTAGCAATGATCACAGGCTTAGAAGCAGCGATACATCTACGGGTCAAATCTTTCTGTATGATCGGCACCTGCTCAAAAGGCACTTCTACGCCTAAGTCGCCACGAGCCACCATAATGGCATCACTCACTCTAATGATCTCATCAATATCCTCTAGCGCTTCCGGCTTCTCGATCTTGGCGATCACTTTGGCGGGGTGCGACTTATAGTCGATGATTCCCTTCAAATGCACAATATCATCTGAAGAGCGCACAAAAGACAAAGCGATCCAGTTGACCGGCTGCGTCAAAATGAACTCTAAATCTTCCTTGTCTTTATCTGTTAATGAAGGGGCTGATATAGCCGTATCCGGTAAGTTGCAGCCCTTTTTAGGTTTTACTTCGCCGCCATAGATCACTTTCGCTCTTGCTGTATCTACGCCATTCGTATCCAATGCGCGCAACTCGATCTTCCCGTCATCTATCAATAAACGATCACCTGGTTTTAGATCTTGGGCCAAGTCGGGGTAAGTGATGTAAAAGGTATCTTTCGTGCTGACTTGCGGTATGGTCGTGAAGGTGATGATGTCACCGGCTGCTATTTCCACCATGCCGTTCTCCACCTCGCCCAAACGGATTTTCGGACCCTGTAGATCCGCTAACATACCCACATGCGTACCCAACTCTTTATTAGCAGCAAGGATATGCTGTATGGTCTGTGCATGCAATTCATGATTGCCATGTGAAAAATTCAAGCGGAATACATTCACGCCCGCCTTGATCAATTCCCGGATCATTTCCGGACTGTTTGAAGCGGGACCTAAAGTAGATACGATTTTTGTCTGATTCATAATGTTGGACTTAACTGACTTTCAGTCGATTCAATGAAACTCCGACGGTCTTGTCGCAGGGGGATAACTTGAGAACAAGCTACTAACAAATCAACAGCCACTAAGTTAAGGGATAAAGCTGTAAGCTGTTGTTATCTGATCGTCAAGAACCAAATCAACCTTTATACCGTTTCCGATGCAGTTTATGATTCATGAGGGTGGCATGAATTCTTAACGCCCCCTTAACAGGGAAGATAAGAAAGGGTTTGATCCTACTTTCCTATCTTCGCGTCTCTATTTCAAGTAACCACCTATTTAAAACCTCATTTATCATGGCGGACATTAAAAGTAAAATCACCAAGATCATCGTTGAGAAGTTAAGCGTTGACGAGAGCGAAGTGACGGCAGAAGCGAACTTCATGAACGACCTAGGTGCGGATTCACTAGATACCGTTGAGTTGATCATGGAATTCGAGCGTGAATTCAACATCTCTATTCCTGACGAAGAAGCAGAGAAGATCGCGACCGTAGGAGATGCGATTTCTTATCTAGAAGCGAACGCAGAGTAATTCACTACCAACAAAACACAACAGCAATCATATGCAGTTGAAACGGGTAGTAGTTACAGGATGTGGCGCACTGACCCCACTCGGTAATAATCTACAAGATTACTGGGCGGCTTTGCTAGCAGGCAAAAGCGGTGCGGCACCCATCACTTACTTTGATACCAGTGCGCATAAAACCAAATTCGCTTGCGAATTAAAAGGTTTTAAAGTAAACGATCATTTGGACCGCAAGCAAGCGCGAAGATTGGATCCGTTTGCCCAATACGCATTGGTCGCGGCCGACGAAGCGCTAGCACATTCTGCGCTCTTAGCAGAGGAGGCAAGCACGAACAAAGAGCGGGTAGGCGTGATCTGGTGCTCTGGCATCGGAGGCTTATACACCTTCCAAGAAGAAGTGCGTGCTTTAGCAACTCGTCCAGAGGGCGCGCCAGTACGCTTTAACCCCTTCTTCATTCCGAAGATGATCCTCGATATCGCAGCTGGGCACATCTCTATCCAACACGGCTTATGCGGGCCGAACTTTTCGGTCGTATCCGCCTGTGCTTCCTCAACCAATGGTTTGATAGACGCCTTTAACTACATTCGCCTAGGGAAAGCCGATGCATTTGTAGTAGGTGGTTCAGAAGCCGCCGTTACCGAAAGTGGCATCGGAGGCTTTAACGCCATGAAGGCACTTTCCACCAGAAACGACGACCCTCAAACCGCTTCCAGACCCTTTGATCTGGATCGCGATGGTTTCGTTTTAGGAGAAGGAGCAGGTGCTTTGATCCTAGAAGAATTAGAGCACGCCCAAGCCCGTGGTGCGAACATTATTGCGGAGATAGCTGGTGGAGGCATGACCGCTGATGCGCATCATATGACCGCCCCTCATCCAGAAGGCGCAGGTGCTATTCGAGTCATGCAAGAGGCATTGGCGGATGCGGGCATGACACCAGAAGACATCGACTATGTGAACGTACACGGCACTTCAACCCCCTTGGGTGATGTGGCCGAGACCAAAGCGATACAGTCGGTATTCGGTGAGCACGCCTACTCCATGAACATCAGCTCTACCAAATCCATGACGGGGCATTTGTTAGGAGCAGCCGGTGCCATAGAAGCGATCGCGAGTGTCATGGCCGTACAACACGATATGATACCACCAACGATCAACCACTTCACGGATGATCCGGCACTAGACAATCAACTCAATCTGACCTTCGAAAAAGCACAAGCTCGCCCAGTACGAGCCGCTTTAAGCAATACCTTCGGTTTCGGCGGCCACAACGCCTCCCTGATCGTCAAAAAATACGAGG
>JAHDGT010000211.1 GCA_020631675.1 Bacteroidota bacterium | reverse complement strand
GGACTGATTTTTTGTGTCAGAGCGGATACGATCAGTATGGTGCTTAAGCCGGAAAGCATGGCCAAGGTGCGGAAGGGGAATAGGACGACGCCTTCTTCGATCATGGGGTATGGGAGGAGGATGGGAAGGTTTAGGATCGGCTCGCCCCCACCGAAGCGGAGGAAAAAGGAGACGGCTAAACCCGCGAGTGCGCCGATGGTGTTGGCGCGTTTGTAGAAGAGCGCGCAGACCAATTGCGGGAAGAGGATGCAGTAGACGAAATCGCTACAGAAGAACCAGAGGGCGTAGACGCTTTGTACGTTCAGGGCGATGAGGGTGGCGGCGATGCCCATGATCCAGATGGCGCGACGAACGACTTTGCTGAGTTGCTCGGCCTTTATTTTGGGCTTGAGCAAGGGGCGGTACACATTCCAACTGGCGAGGGAGGAGGCGGAGAGTATGGAGGAATCTACGGAGGACATGACGGCTGCGGCTACGGCTCCTAAGCCCACGGTGGCTACCCAGGGGTGGGTGAGGTAGCGCATGACGTGCGGCAGGGTGAGTGCGGGATCAGCGGGCGCGGCGAGTTGCAGGGTATCCCAATTGGCGATATCTCCTATTACGCCGATCATAATGGCGGGCACGGCGGCGATCAAGCAGGCTACACCCGCACCTATGGACAGCCACATGGCGGTATTGGGGGTTTTAGCGGAAAGCACCCGTTGAAAATAGACTTGCCAGGGTATGCCGCCAAAGATGAGCAGCAAGGCATAATCCCACCAGTTCCAATAGTAATTCCCCCAATCAGGATGTCGCCAACCGTCTATGGGCGGGAATAGATTGGCGAGGCTGCCTTTCTTGCTTTCGTAGAGTGTCCAGGCACTGTCCCAACCGCCTACTTGCTCCAAGGCGAAGGGCAAGACCAGAAACATGCCCACGATCAGAAAAACGAATTGGATGACATCTGTAAAGGCGACGGCCCACAAGCCGCCAATAGCCGTATAAGCGATGGCGATGGCAGCGGAAATGAGGATGGAGGTATTGAAATCCAATCCTAATATGGTGCCGAAGGTGGTGCCTAAGGCAGTGAGAATAGCAGAAGTCCAGAAGAGTTCGCCCAGCATGGCGGGTATGCTGAGCAGGGCGGCTACTTTGCTGCCGTATCTTTGTGCTAAGGGGTCAATTAAGGTTTTGAATTCGTAGCGCCGCATTTTACGGGCGAAGAAGATGCCGCCTATGATCAGACTCAAGGCGTAACCCCAGGGGGCTTGTGCCCAAGCTAAACCCGAAGCACTTACGGCTTCGGCGGTGCCATTGATGTAGCCGCCGCCTACCCAAGTGGCACTCATGGTGAAAATGGCGATGCCTAGTGGAATACGCCTTCCTGCCAATAGCAATTCATCTACTTGGTCGCTGCCCGCTTTGCTGGAGGACCGCTGCTTGGCGGCACGAATACCAATGCCGAAAAAGAGGGCATAAAACAAGAGCATGCTGATCAAGCCGGGCCAGTGTACATCGCTTCCTGTGGCGTAGAGCGCAAGGGGTAAAGCAAGGAATGCTATGAGAATGATCGGTAAAAGTAGCTTGGAAGCGGGTGGTTTTTGCATGATGTTTTGAAGGTAGCAAACCTAAAGAACTTTTTTAAGCGTGGGGCTTGGCGTATCTTTCCGTTGTTCCTTATCAAGGAGTTAGATTTAAATTATTTTAGTTCAAAATTTGCTTTTTGCGGCAAAACGGGAGGACACATGGGTCCTCCCCTACACAAGTCTGGATGTCGCCAATGCCTTTTTGAGCCGAAATAACTAAAATGAAAAAGGTCAATCCTTTTTCTTCTAATCACTAATAAATCGATGAACGGAAATTTTATTAGACGGAGGCATGTTTCTACTGTCTTTTATACTTTGGTTTTGTTGTTTCTTTGTTTGAGCAAGCAGCAGATTCATGCCCAAGAAGGCTGGTCTTCTGATCAAAAGGATCGCACCGGAGCCGAGTTGGTAGATGAAAAGGATAGAACAGCTGCTGTGCAAATAGATACACCTGCTGCTGGTGATGGGGATGCTGATTCTGATGCCGGGGCATTGCATTTCTACAAGATCCAGATCGGTGTTTTTGAAAAGGCGGGGACAGAGGCATTTGAAGCCATTGCGGATCTGGGTTTAGTGGAAAAAGAAGCTGTAGATGCGGGCACGAAGGTGCGCTTGGGCAGCTATGCGGATCTGACAACGGCACAGGATGTGCTTTTCGCCGTAAAACAAAGGGGCTTTAAAAGTGCGTTTATCCAAGCGGAAGCAGACAGCTACCCCGTAGAAGGCAAATACTATATGGTGCAGTTGGGTTCTTTTTGGCGTCCGCGTTTTGAAGAGATCCAAGCGGATAATCCCAGTTCTATGCTTCGGGTAGAAAGTACCGATTATACTTTGCGGGTTTTAGTGGGTCCTTTTGCTAGTAAGAGTGCCGCACAAGCGGTACTGAAAAATGCGAAGTCGAAAGGTTATAAGCCCATTCTGCGTACTTACAAATGGTAAGTAAACCGGAGACTAAGCATTAAAAAACTACAGTTGATCAGAGAAAAACTTTGTGCTCCTTAGTGTTCTTGGTTCTTTGTGGTCAGCAAATAGGGGCTTTGGCGAACATTTTACCACAAAGAAAGAAGGACACGAAGCTACACGAAGAATATTTAAGATAAAGCCTTAATCACCCTATATGTAGTTTACAGTGTGCCCAATAGCATAAACCGCAGCAAAGCCAAATTGTCCATTTCACTACAATATGGTACCGCCGATTAGATTTAATTTGCTTGCGGAACGAATCCTGCCAAGTCAGTCAGTCAGTCAGTCATTTATTCAACTCAACCTATATCCATGCACAAGTCAATTTTTCGCTTTTCTATTTCTTTTGTTCTACTACTTGCAGTAGGTCTGCTGATCAGTTGTGGTGGAACAGATAGTAAGTCCAAAAACACTTCTTCTTCCACTTCTACTTCTACAACAACGAGCGAGGCGGCAAAGTCGGATGCCTCAAGCACTTCAGACTCAGATGAGGAGGTGTCAGATGCGATCGCGTCTAGTGAAACGGATACGGTACAGCTGGATCCGCCTAAAGGAAAAGGAGAGGTAAAAGAGGTTGATTCCGATTCGGACGACAAAGAAGAGGAAGAGGACACGAAAGCGAAAAAAACAGCTTCGGCTTCTAAATCAGATTCAGGAACAAGCACTCAAAAGGAAGTCGCTGAAAAAGTAGTAGAAGAAACGAAAGCTCTTGCCGGGAAGAATGGCTGGTCGAGAATGGATACGGATCCCGTAGCCAATGAGAAGCCTAAAGCACCTGCTTCAACGACTAAAACCACCACGGATGATGACATTATGGAATGGGCTGGCGGAAAATCAGCTGTGGCAACAGAAGACAAGAATACTCGTCCGGCACCTCCTGCTACAAAGCCTAAGGTAGAAGAAGTGAAAGAAAAAGTAGAACAAGTGGCCAAGCCACCTAAGCCAGAATTAACCGACCCGCTAAAGCCTTTTTTCAATGCAACAGATGCATTCATGAAAAAGTACGTGAGTGGCGGTTTGGTGTCTTACAGTTCGGTCAACAAGTCAGAATTAGATGCTTTGCTGAAGTCGATCGAGACAATGGATCTATCTAAGGCCAACAATACGGGCAAACAGGCGTTTTATATTAATGCGTACAACATCTGCGTGATCAAGAATGTATTAGACAACAATATTCCTGCATCTCCTTTAGATGACGGTAACTTTTTCAAAGCTGCTAAATTCAATGTGGCCAGCAGAACGCTGAGCTTGGATGCCTTGGAGAAACAGGTACTCATGAAGCTAAAGAACGATGCGCGCTTTCACTTCGCATTGGTCTGTGCGGCTAAAGGCTGCCCTAAGATCGAAAACTTCGCATATCGTCCGGAACGCTTAGGAAAAGTACTAGACGGGCAGACTAAAAAAGCGATGGATGACCCGAATTTCATCCGGGTGAATAAGAAGAAAAAGAAGGTGGAAATCTCAAAGATCTTCGAGTGGTATGCTGGAGATTTCACCCAAGGCGGGCAGACTATTCTGGGCTACATCAATAAGTACCGCACAGAAAAAATACCCGATAATTACGAAGTGGGTTACTACGAATACGATTGGGCATTGAACAAACGTTAAATATTCTAAACATTCACTTGTAATAATTGCAAGACCTCAATTACTTATTAGGGGCGGACATCATTGGTGTTCGCCCCTTTTTCGTAAATTGTTGGTATGTCCGCACCCCAAGAAAATAGCTGTATATCCTGTGCTGCCCCGCTCCAAGGCAAGTACTGCCACAGCTGTGGGGAGAAGGTGGTCGACGCTTCGGATTTCAGCTTATTCGCCCTCTTAGGGCGTGCTTTCAGCAGCATTACGAATCTGGACGCGAAGTTTTACAAAACGGTTCGTTCACTATTGTTTAAGCCTGGAGAGCTAAGCTTGGCTTTCATAGAAGGAAGGCGAAAAGCCTTTATGTCGCCCTTCCAGATTTTTCTATTGTCCAGTGTGTTCTTTTTCTTTTTCATTGCCAATACCGACATCTTTTATGCGCCCGCGAAGTGGTTCTTTCTTGGGGGTAATAATACCACCGCAGAACTGAAAGTTGTGGCTGAAGAAACCGCGGCGGAAAGGAATCTCAGCTTAGAAGAATTTTCGGTACTGTATGATCAAACGGTCATCGCCAATTCCAAGCTGACCATTTTATTGATCGCTCCTTTTTTCGCACTATTCCTATATGCTTTTGGCAGAAGACAAATGCCGGAATTAGGAAAGCATGTCGTGGTCGCCGTACACATCTTCGCTTTTTTACTGATCATTTTTGTTCTGCATTCCAAATTCATGCGGTGGCTGCCTTATAACTTCAACCGCTGGTGGTTCATTATACCCATTCAAAGCGTATTTTGGGTCTATACGGCAGCTACGCTGAAAACCGCATGGCAGCGCGGATGGGTGAATGCTTTCCTGCTTTCTACAGTTCTCACTTTCATATTTGGCTTTTTAATAGGGCTGCATCGGTATTTCATCAGCTTTTATACCTTGCACAGCTTATGATGTGATTTCACTTCGTTAAAAGCACTTACTTATCTTTAAGGCTCGATAACGACAAGACAAGAAAACTATGAACTTCCATAACACGAGAAACTTAATAGCCATTGCTTTTTTTCTGATCGCTGCTACTGCGTTCAGCTCACAAGAAGTACAAGCCCAAGAAAGCCCGACCGAAGGAGCTGCTAGTGGACTAAGTGCTCAAGAGCAAGCATCCGCGACACTATCCAAAGACAGAAGCGGTGCTACTTTGGTTTCCCCTTCAGCAGGGCAAGCAGCATTGAATGAAGCCTCTACGGTACATCAAATACAGCTGGGCGCATTTTCAAAAGATGCCAATGTAGCGGCTTATGTGGATCTGAGTGATGTCGGCTATATCGAATCCATCCCCCGCGGAGCACACCAAAAAGTATTCGTTGGTCCGTATATGGGCAGAGAAAGTGCGGCACAGGCCCTACAAGTAGTACGCAGAAGAGGATTTCAAGACGCCTTTATCGATGCCAGTACGGTCGATCTATTCGCCAATGCCAATAGAGTCGTGCAATTAGGGGCCTACAACAGCTTAGATATGAGTCGCTTCGATGATCTCGAAGCCGATTTATATGTACTCGTAGAAAAGAATGTCTACAAGGTCGTCACCCTGCCTTTCGACGCCCAAAACCCACCTGCTGATCTAGCAGGCAAATTGGGCTATTTCAAGGCGATGGGCTTTGGTACATATGTGCGACCGGTGAATTAACTAATACAATTTCTCCACCCCAAAATTCGATCAAATACTATGGAAAATTACGGTGTACGTTATGGTGTGCTATATGGAACACTTTCGGTATTACTCACACTGGGGCTGTATATGTCAAACTCTGACATGATGTTCAGCTCAGCTATAGGTTTCGGTAGTTTAGGTGTGCTGGTCGTATTCATGGTGTTGGCGGCAGTACACACCCGAAATAAAGATCTAGGAGGGTATGCTACCTTTGAACAAGTGCTACGTCCCGCCTTTATCACGGCTGTAGTAGGACTCCTTTTTGGGTTTATTTTCCAGTATGTGCTCTACAATTTTATTGATACTGGTTTGAATGAGCGATTACTAGAGTACTCCATTAACACTACTGAGTCTATGCTGGAAAACTTCGGTATGGATGAAGACCTTATTGAAGAATCTATAGACACAATAGAAGAACAAGGGGTAAATACCTCTTTAGGAGGACTATTGTTAAACTATTTTGTAGTCGTCATCATCGGCTTCATTATTGCAGCCATAATAGCCGCCATCACCAAACGCAAAATGCCACCCGAAATGGCATTCGCCGAAACCGATGAAGAAGCATAAAAATTAAGGGGCGATCCCCTGTGGTCGCCCTTGTCAGTTAAAGTGAAAACTATTGTAGAGGCGACCTCTTGTGGCCGTTCTAACAATACCAATAAGCAACAGCTATCAAATGAGTCAGTCAACTTCAAATAACACCTATCCATTAGACCTATCCGTAGTCGTACCCCTACTCAATGAAGAGGAGTCGCTGCCCGAGCTGGCCGCTTGGATAGACCGTGTCATGAAGGAAAACGACTTCAGCTATGAGATCATCATGATAGATGACGGTAGTACCGATAGCTCTTGGCAGGTCATCGAGCAACTCAGTGCCCAGAACCCCGCCGTCAAAGGCATTCGCTTCCGCAGAAACTACGGCAAAAGCGCGGCCCTCAACGAAGGCTTCGCCGCCACCAGCGGAGAAGTGATCATCACCATGGATGCCGACCTGCAAGACAGCCCCGACGAGATTCCCGAACTCCGCCGCATGATCCTTGAAGACAACTACCACATCGTCTCCGGCTGGAAGAAAAAACGCTACGACCCCCTCTCCAAAACCATCCCCACCAAAATATACAATGGCGCCACCCGCTACATGACCGGCATCAAACTGCACGACATGAACTGCGGCTTAAAAGCCTATCAATCAGAAGTCGTCAAAAACATCAACGTCTACGGCGAGATGCACCGCTACATCCCCGCCATCGCCAAATGGGAAGGCTTCACCCGCATCGGCGAGAAAGTCGTACAGCACCAAGCCCGCAAATACGGCAGCACCAAATTCGGCTTAGAACGCTTCCTCAACGGCTTCCTCGATCTCATGACCATCACCTTCATGGGTCGCTTCGGCAAACGCCCCATGCACATCTTCGGACTGCTCGGCACCCTCATGTTCTTCATCGGTTTCGCGATCAGCTTTTACCTCAGCATCGCCAAGCTCTTTTTCGAGCAATACCGCATGACAGAACGCCCCATCTTCTTCTTCGCCATCCTCTGCATGATCATCGGTTCCCAACTCTTCCTCTCCGGTTTTCTGGGCGAGTTGATCACCCGCAACTCCCCCTACAAAGACAGCTACCAAGTACGCACCCGCATCGGCTTAGCAAACAAGGAAGAAGACTAGTTTTACAAGTACAAAGATGTTTTTAGAATCATCATGCCGCATGCCCGCCTGCGGCAGGTCACCGGGCTATCCATTCCAATTCCCGTGCTGTCTGCTGCTTCGCCGGCAGGGCTAAAAATGGCTACCTCTGGGCCGCCTTTTTAGCCCGCCGCTCAGGG
>JAHDGT010000210.1 GCA_020631675.1 Bacteroidota bacterium | reverse complement strand
GTACTCTTAGTGATGACGTTTATCAAGCCACCGATCGCCTCACTACCATACAATGAAGAAGCCGGCCCTTTGACCACTTCCATTCGTTCGATCATAGAGTTGGGAATACCACTTAATCCATAAACGGTAGCCAAACTGCTTACAATGGGCATTCCATCTATCAATATCATGGTATAAGGCCCTTCCAGCCCGTTCACATGAATATCTCCGGTATTACATACCGAGCAATTCAACTGCGGACGAACCCCATTCACATTCTGAAGGGCTTCGTACATATTGGGAGTAGGATTCTTCTTGAAAAATTTCGGTAAATACACTTCAACTGGAACAGGACTGTCTAAACGTTTTACCTCTTTCAAAGTACCCGTAACCACCAGTTCATCTAAAGTATTCACAGCAGCGACCAACTCGAAATCCACCCGAGCCTCCGCTCCAGGACTTAATTCAATGCGTTTCTTAAGTAGTTCATAGCCCAAATAGGAAGCCACGACCGTGTGTTCACCAGCAGGTATTGGAGCAATGGTGTATGTACCATGAACATCGGAGACACTGCCCAGCGCACTCCCTTCAATGGCCACATTGGCAAAAGCCAAGGGTGCTCCATACTGGTCAATAAGCTTTCCGCTAAGGCTCGCTTCTTGCGCAAAAGTGAAACAAGTACCCAAAAGCACAAGGATCAGTGAAGTAAGGGAGATTTTGAAATGTCTCATTTTCATCATTAGGTGCTACTTAAAATATTTTTAGACAGTACAAATATAATAAGTTAGGCAACTCTAACAAATTTTTTTTGGGTGCTTTTTTATCTAATTTTGGTAACTATTTAGGTTAGGGCTTTTGAGATGAAAAATCAAGCTTTTTGTTCTTAGACGAAGCTCTTCTTGAGAGGCATCGCAGCGCGCTGGCTGGAAAGAAAGCTGAAGTATAAGGGCAAAAAGATATTTTTCAGCCAAAATTGCCTGACCTAAACAGTTACTATCTTTGTAATTATGCCGACTGTAGTAAAGGAAAACTATCTAAAAGCACTCTACTCTTTAGAGGAGCACAATGGTCGTATTAGTATAACCGACCTGAGTAAGCGTTTAGCTGTGAGCAAACCCACGGCTAATAATATGGTGAAAAGTTTAGTGGCTCACGGCTGGGTGAATTACCAGAAGTACAAGCCTTTACAACTAACTGATAAAGGGCGTATAGCAGCTGCGAAAATCATTAGGAAACACCGATTAACAGAGATGTTCTTGTACGAAGTGATGGGATTTGGCTGGGAGGAAGTGCATGAGATCGCCGAGCAGATGGAGCATATCAATTCTGAAGAACTATTCAACCGCATGGATGAAATGCTGAAGTATCCATCTGTAGATCCGCACGGCTCTCCGATACCTGATGTAAATGGGAATATCAAAAAGCAACAACTAAAAGCATTGGTTAACACTCCTGCTGGTGAAAGCGTCAAATTGATCGCTTTATCCAATAGTTCTACAGATCTATTACAGCATTTGAACCAGTGCAATATAGAACTGGGGGTTCGTATCGAGTTATTGAAAGTGGAAGCTTTCGATAAGAGTTGTCTGATCCGAGTAGAAGACCATCCTCCTATCGTTATTAGTCAGAAAGTGGCCGAAAGTCTATTGGTCAAAGGGGCTTAGATCATTTCAATGTCAATACTGAAAACATACCTGCCAGTTGCATTTCATCTTTTGTTCTGGCTGTTCATTTTCTCTGCGGTGAACGTGGACTGGAGTGCCAATTGGTTGGACGCGTCCATTCGTCCGCGTACCCCTGCCCCGCTATTGGTTTTGATTTTGCCGATCTACTTCTACGGCAACGCACTTTGGTTGATCCCTAAGTATTTCTCATTTGATAAATGGACCCGCTATCTGCTTTATGCCGCCCTACTGTTTTTTGTGCCTGAACTTTTGCGATTGATCGCCTACAAAATGCAATTTCAGGATAGGGCTTGGAGCAATTTACTCCTTAGTAGAGACAGCTTCATTTTTGGCGCACCCAGTCCGTTTTTCTGGTCGCTTAACGCCTCTTTGTTTTATCGTTTCATAGTTGATCGCTTATTCTCAAAAACGCCCGCTGAAAACACATCGAATTCCGCTGAGTCCAAGCAGCAAGCCAAGCTTGAAAACAAGGATCATTCTGCTACTCCGCCTGCTTATGAGCAGCAAAAATTATTGAGTGAAGCAGAAGCCTCCGCACTGCAAACGGCTGTTGAAAAGCAGTTGGTAGAACAAAGGCTCTTTTTAAAAGACGACCTAAGTTTAAGGGAGCTGGCCGAAAGTGTGGACAGTAGTGAAAAGAAGGTTTCTTACTTGATCAACCAGCACATGAACAGCAATTTTTACGAATTGCTGAACACCCACAGAATAGCCTTATTCAAGGAAGAGATCGCTAAGCCAGAAAACAAAAATTTATCTATAGTGGGTGTTGCGCTGAACTGTGGTTTTTCATCTAAAAGCAGTTTTTACAGAGCATTTAAGGCGCAAATGGGCTGTTCGCCTTCTGAATACCTCAAAAAACAGTAAAATAACCTAAGTAACTCACTTTCAATTTATTAGCATTCCCACAGCACGCAGTGGGACTGTCCATTTTTCTCATTTTGTTCCATTGCATCCGCTGAGACGCATTGTGCTGCCAAAAAGTGGCACTTCATGTAAAGCTGATATAGATTTGTGACTGTAATCACCAAATTCATATCAATTGGAGTCACTTTCTTTCAGATTAAAATCCGTTTCTAAAACCTATAAAAATGGCGTTAAAGCCATTGATCAGTTGGATGTAACTATAGGTGCGGGCATGTTCGGTCTATTGGGTCCGAATGGTGCTGGTAAGTCTTCATTAATGCGCACCATGGCTACTTTACAGCTACCGGATAGCGGTCAGTTATTCTTTAATGGTCAAGATATTTTCGCCAATAAATTGGCTTTCAGGAAAAAGCTGGGTTACCTACCGCAGAGCTTCGGCGTATACCCCAAAAGCAGTGCTTATAGATTGCTGGATTACTTCGCGCACTTAAAAGGGATCAGTGCGAAAAAGGAGCGACAATACGCCATAGATCGCGTCTTGGAGTTAACCAATTTAACGGACGTACAACACAAAGCCGTGCATACCTATTCTGGGGGTATGCGACAGCGTTTCGGCATTGCTCAACTGCTGTTAAATGACCCGCAACTCATTATTGTTGACGAACCCACGGCTGGACTTGACCCTGCGGAAAGGAGTCGTTTTTTAAATGTGTTGAGGCGAATCGGCAATGATAATATCGTGATCTTCTCTACTCATTTGGTGGAAGATGTGAAAGACCTTTGCCACGATATGCTCATCATGAATAAAGGCAAACAACTGGCACAAATAGAGCCCAAATCTGCCATTGCTTCTTTAAAAGGTAAGATATGGGAAACCCAATTGCAGGAGCAGGACCTAGCAGAACTGAAGATCGAACATCAATTATTAAGTCAACACTATAATGAGCAGAACAAACTGATTCAAAGACTTTATAGCGATGCTGTTACTCATGAACTGATCCGCTCCACTGAACCCTCCTTAGAGGATTTTTATTTCTTAAGCCTTAAAAAACAGCAGTCATGATTAATAATATTGCCGTTTTTAAGCAGGAAATCCGCTATTGGTTAAGCTCGCCTTTATACTATGTGTTGTCGATCGCGTTCTTTGCTTTCGCTTTTTTATCGTTCATCGGTACGGGTGGCTATTTTGATGGTGTGCAAACTTCAACTGAACAAACCATTGCCTTTATCAATACCCCTTATGCTATAGCTCAAAATTCATTTTTATTCACCAAAGCTTTCTTATTCTTTACCGCCATTTTAATGGGCTATGCGCTTTATAGAGATCATAGCACAGGCACTTTTGAGGTGCTATACACCTACCCGATCAAGAAAGTGGATTATCTATTAGCTAAGTTCGGCAGTGCATTGGTGCTAATGTCTTTAAGTGCTGTGCTACTTCTACTGGGCTTGTTAGTGGGTGAGCTACTTTTGGGAACAGGCAACCCGAAAG
Source organism: Bacteroidota bacterium (assembly GCA_020631675.1). Lineage (GTDB taxonomy): Bacteria > Bacteroidota > Bacteroidia > Chitinophagales > UBA2359 > JAHDGT01. The sequence goes on along the minus strand of JAHDGT010000210.1, from coordinate 3,626 downwards.
TCACCTCTTTCAATTCTCTGACCTATGGACTTACATTTGGTGTCTACCTGCTTCCTACATTGATCACAATAGGCACTTTCATTTTTGTTGCTGTAGGCTGTAGTCGCCAATTATTAACGGCTTTCATAACCGCACTGAGTTTCCTATTGGCACAACTCCTTCTAACGAATGTGTTTTTCTCACAGCCCAACTTATTAGCACTCTTAGACCCCTTCGCGCAATATGCTTTTGAAGCTACTACTTCCAATTGGGACTTCTCGACTAAAAATAGTGAGCAACTACCCATCAGCACCTTGGTCCTATGGAACAGATTGCTATGGTTAGCTATTTCAGCTGCCTTATTGGGCTGGTTTTATCATCGTTTTGATTTTCAATATGAACCCATTATCAGCTTTCCCTCTTTTACACTCAACAAACTTAAAAAGACGGAAGCAACAAAATCGGATCAAGTAACAACCGCCACTAAAGCACTTGTAAAAAACACCTACAAAAAACCACTGCTTGATTTTTCTATTCGGGCAAAGCTTAAAGCATTGTTCTATTTAGCCATTCAAGATCTGAAATACCTCATCAGTAGTAAAGCCTTTGTTTTTCTAAGTGTGCTAAGCATTGCTACTGTTTTCTTTATTCAGTTACGTGTTTGTAATACGGGTGATTTTGTGCTCTACCCCATCACACGCCTTTTATTAGCTGCGCCATTAAGTCTATACAGCATCATTATCATCATCAGTACTTTCTTGTATAGCGGCATGCTGGTCAATAGGGATCGCGCGCACAAAATGCAGGAGTTGGTCGGTGCTTGCGCCGTGAACAACTGGCAAGTCTTAGGTGCTAAACTAACTGGGGTAGCTATGATGCAAATGCTACAACTCTTTTTATTTTTTGTGGTGTGCATTGGCATACAACTCCTAAATGGGTATCATCAGTTCGAATTCGGCCAATATGCCTTTCATTTGTTGTTCCTCCTCTTCCCCAGCTTGCTCATCTGGAACCTGACAAGCTGTTTCGCCCATACTTTATCGGCTAATTTCTTGGTCGGCTTGACTTTATTACTCGGATTATGGTTCGGCATTCAAGCTTTACCGCAATTGGGTTTACGTTCTCTGCTTTTTCAATACAACACTCCTGTAGAACTGAGCTATTCAGATTTCAATGGCTACGGACATCAGCTCCTAGGTTTTGGACTGAACACCCTATACTGGCTTTGCGCTGGAGCTATACTATTGTTCGCTACAAGGCTATTGTGGATCAGAGCAAACGTATTGGACTGGAAAGAGAGAGCACGTCATCTATCCAGCAGAACCAACACCGCTTCCTTGCTGCTTTTGAGTATTTTCTTATTGTCTTTTTTAGGATTGGGCTATGTGATGCACCAAGCTGAAATAGAAGACCAAAACTTATACCCGAAGATCAGTAAGTCGACTTTAGCAAACTATAAAAAGACATGGCAGCAATATGATCATTTAGCACTTCCTGCTATTACCGACATTCTATTGCATATCGACCTCTACCCCGAAGATAATCGTATGCAAATTGAAGGACAATACCTTTTGGTGAACACACAAAAAGAAAGCATTGACACCTTATTGATACATACCGGTTTTGATGAAATGACCAACTTGAATATTGATCAAGCTGAATTGATACAGGCGGACTCGTCAATGCAAACCTATATGTATCGTTTGCATCAAACTTTACAAGAGGGAGATAGTCTATTGCTAAAATTCAATATTCAAAACAAGCCCAACACCTACTTCAGCAGAAATTCCAATGTGTTAGCCAATGGTACATTCATCAAACAAGATGTTTTGCCCAGACTGTCTTATCGTTTCCAAGAACAACAAGCTGCACTATCAGACATGGAAGCTGCTCACAATCACTTTTATCATAGGGATGCGGATCTGGTTCATCTCACTACAAATATCAGTACGAATGATGAGCAATTGGCTTTTGCACCTGGCGTTTGCCGGGAACAATTCAAGCAAGGAGGACGAAATCATTTCCGCTATGAAACACCTCAGCCAGTCAAGCTGAATTTCTCTTTCCACTCGGGTGAATATGCCCATCTAAGCGAAACGCATCATGGGATCAAGTTGAATGTTTATACGGAGGAATCTCAGACTCAGAATGCGGCTTTAATGTTAGAAGGACTAAAAGCGGCTTTAGACTATAATGCAACTTTCTTAGGCAACTACCCTTACGAAGACATTCGGATAATCGCATTCCCACATACCGAAGAAAGCTATACTGCTACCCTGACCACAAACAATATTCCTACCTCAGAAGTCTTGTTCAATATCAACATCGATCAAATGGCAGATAAGGTACAACTGCCTTTTTATGTGATGGCACATGAGTTGACCCATGAATGGTTCGGCAATCAAGTAATGCCCGCTGGTGTGGAAGGGGCTAAAATGCTAACGGAAAGTATAACCGAGTACATCAGTCTATGCATTTATAGAGATCACTTCGGAGAAGAGCTGCTAGCTAACTTCATCGATATTCAATACCAACGATACCAGAATGGCCTGAAGAAAGAAAAGCAGGAAGAAATGCCCTTGTACAAAGTAAAAGACCATCAACAGTACATTGCATATGGTAAAGGATCGGTCGCTTTGTACCGGATCGCACAACAGATCGGGGAAGCAAAAATGAAAGCTGTTTTAAAAGAATACCTAAGCACTTTCAAAGCTCCTGTTGAGCATTATCCTACGACTATTGATTTTATCAATATCCTGAAAAAACATACCGAAGATGCGCAGCATCCTTTCATTGAATCTCTTCTTATGACAACAGATCCCTTTATCTTGGAATCCAAAGACAAGTAGAGCATCTGAGCAAATAAGAAGCAATGAGCATAGCATAATCAGGGCGCATGCCCGCAATAAAAGGTCGATATAGCTTTGGTAAAAATATATTAGCGCAAATTCATAAATTTACCTAACGGAAAGATCATAGCTGTCAGCCTTTTACTGCGTCCACCGGGCTATCCGTTAAAATTCACCACCTGCCTGCTGCTGTTTGGCAGGCGTAAAAATGGCTACCTCTGGGCCGCCTTTTTACGCCGCCAAACAGGGCGCATTCAGGCGGTTCATTACCACTCCTATCCCTTGCGCGAGCAACATCAAACTATCTCCACATAAACTCAACAAAAGGCCAACATGAAATTCTTCTTCACAATACTATTGTCACTTCTATTTTCAACACAAGCATATTCACAACTTACCAATCAATCTTACATTGACGACATCAACCTCATCCTTGATCAAACCACAGAAAAAATAGCTTCCAGCAATACCCCACATGAGGCAAAGTTTTACTTGGAAGACAGTCTTATAGTATACATAGACAAGCTCAAAGGACATACGAAAGACAACAGCCAACGCTATTACTATTCCGCGATGAAAATAACCATCACTGCTATGGATAAAACTCGCCTAAAGCCCATAGAGATCAGTAAGAGAGGCAGCACATTCCGCTTTCTACAGTTGAATACCATTCAAAACGAAAAATCCATAGACGATTATTCATTGGTCTACTCCGATAAGAACTTCCTTATGGACACCCTTACTTTCGAGAACATCCAACTTGCGGACCATGGTAGTCAAGCGAGAAGTGAAATCAAA
>JAHDGT010000209.1:3035-7652 GCA_020631675.1 Bacteroidota bacterium | reverse complement strand
TGATCGCGGTTTCCATTGCTTAGAAACTGATTCATATAGCCCAGCTCAAAACGCACATTGCTGCTCAGCTTATAGCCCAATGCCCCGTACAAACGGTTACGGTCGAACACATTGCTTTTCGAGTTCAAAAAGATTTCGTCATAGGCGGACAGGTAGAAGGTATTGTCAAGCATATCCTTATTGTTCAGTGGAATGGCTATGCCTAGGAAATATCGAAAGCGCAGCTTAAAGTCGCCTTCTACGAAACGTTGCTCAAAGCGGTAACGGTGTTGTAGCTTCACCCTTTCTATAGACTGCTTAGTAATGAACTGCTGGAAGATTCGATGCTCGTTCACATCTACCTTATCATCTAGCCCTTCTACATAGTTTTGGCTTAAAATATAGCCATAGCCCAATAGCACATTATTGTTATTATTAGTCAGATTATAGCCTAAGCCAGTACGTAGTAATAACTGCTCTAAATCCCAGCCCGCATTATAGTTACGGTACTGCACTTCATGGTGAATATTGAATTTATCACTGAGCTTTTTATTACCGAAATAATTGATCCAGTTACCCAGATTGCTGCTTTGTGAAAAGGCAAGTACGGGCAACAAAATCAGTATGGAGAGTAGAAGAATTTTTTTCATTTGTTTGCTATCTACAGTAAGAGTATTACTATCACAAATATAAACAAGTACACAAGAGTTTAGTTCAATTTGCCGCTTTGCCGCGCAAGGGATAGGAGTGGTTCTGAAGCCGCTGAATGCGCCCTGATGAATTTGATTTATGTTTGTGCATGTATTGAGATAGTTTAAAGTTCCATCCAATAACACTCATTATGAAATCAATAGCTGATCTATCTATACATCGGGTTGCTTTAAGAGACAATGGTTTCCACAAGCAGCACCTGAGCGATCAAGTGGCGGTGGAAGAACCTTTGCAGATCAGCTTGGCGGGGAAAATGATCCAAACGCTGGATGGGCGAAAAAACATTGCCATTACGATGCGAACACCCGGGCAGGATGTAGATCTGGCTTTGGGCTTTTTATATGCGGAAGGAATTCTAAGCAGTACAGCACAAGTGCTGGAGGTGCGTGAAGAGGATGAGAATAAGCTTTGTGTGCATCTAGCAGCAAATGTGAAGCTGGATCTAAAGCGTTTGGAGCGTCATTTTTATACATCGAGCAGTTGTGGGGTTTGTGGTAAGGCGAGTATTGAGGCGGTTGAGCATGTGTTAGAGGTGCCTACGCCTGTACATCAAATACGCATAGCTGGGGAGTGGCTCATGGGTCTGCCTGAAAAAGTGCGTGCGGCACAGTCTGCTTTTCAAGCAACGGGTGGCATTCATGCGGCGGCTTTATTTGAGGTGGGCAGTGGTGAGCTGTGCTTACTACGGGAGGATGTGGGCAGGCACAATGCCTTGGATAAATTGATCGGTGCGGCTTGGCAAAAGCAATGGCTTCCTTTGGAGCAGCATTTGGTTGTGTTGAGTGGTAGGGCGAGTTTCGAGCTGATTCAGAAATGTGCGATGGCGGGGGTACAGGCGGTGGGCGCAGTGGGCGCGCCTTCTAGCTTGGCGGTTGAATTAGCGGCACAGTACGATATGACTTTGATTGGTTTTTTACGGGCGAATCGCTTTAACATTTACACTGCGCCAGAAAGGGTTGAAATTTTTTAAAAAAACTTTTTTCAATACAAACAACTGAAAATCAAACAAATAGGAACTTAACTCAAGAAAAATCACATTTTTTTCAAAAAAAGTTCGTCCAAGCTGTCCAATTCTGAAGGACTCACTCGTCAGGGGGGTGAAATTCATAATTAACAGTTCACAATTCACAACTTATTTATCATGACGAACTTATTCCAGACTTTAGTAGCCCTTTCATTTTTCGCTTTGGCGACGACTTTTAACTTATCCGCTCAAAACAAATCGCTTCAAGTGGTTTCAACGCAACAGATCGAAGCATCACAAACAGAAGCCTTCGACTTACTGCGCGACCTTGAGCGTTTCCCGGAATGGTCTCCTTTCGTAGTGACGGATCCTGAGCAGAAAAACCATGTTACTGGTGAAGTCGGGCAAATTGGCTCAATATTCCACTGGGAAGGTGTTGCTGAAAAGAGTAAAGGCGCACAAACCTTAACTTCTGTTAGCGGACAAGAATATTTGCGAATGGAATGCGATATTGTAAAGCCATTCAAAGGACAGCCTGTATTTGAATACCGCATTAAAGAAACGGAAACAGGTGTAGAAGTTACGCAGCACTTTGAATTTGCTTGCTCTGGTTTTGAACGCTTTATGATGAAGCTTTTCGGTGTAAAGAAAGACATCGCGGAAACCAACCAATTGGGTCTGGACAGATTAAAGACCTTATTGGAAAAAGAGGCGGGATTAGCTTCTTCCAAATAAAAGAACTTTCATTTTTCTAACACATACATTTCACAACTAATTTTCACTTTCAAAAACCATTTATCATGCAAGAGTTTATGATGATTTTCAGACACGTACCTAATCCTGCTTACCAACCTTCTCCACAGGAGATCGCTGCCGAGATCAAAAAATGGCAGGACTGGATTGGAGGTATCGCCGCACAAGGCAAATTCGGAAGCACCAACCAATTGGGCTATGAGGGTAAAACCATACAGGCTGATGGTGTAGTGACCGACGGACCTTATGCTGAGATCAAAGAAGTAGTTGGCGGCTACGTGATCGTAAAAGCGGAATCTTTAGATGAAGCTGTTGCCATGTCTAAAGGCTGCCCAATATTTGACATGGGTGCTACGGTAGAAGTACGCAATATCATGGCTTTAGAGTTCTAAGTCAATCTACCTAATTCCTCTCTTTTACATAAGTCGCAGTGGTATACTACAAAACACTACCACTGTGACTTTATTCAAAAAACCAGAAAAATGAAAGATATTTTCAACCCAAACACCATAGCTGAATTCAAGACACGAATCAATACTATTTCAGCAGACTCAAGTGCTCAGTGGGGCAAAATGAATGTTTACCAAATGCTCAAGCATTGTACGGAAAACGATAAAATGTTGGTCGGAGAACGCCAGTTCAAGCGACTTTTCATTGGTAGGATTTTCGGGAAAATGGCTTTGCGTTCCAGCATTAAAGATGATGCACCACTATCGCATAATTCTCCAACACACCCTGACCTGATCATTAAGGAAGAGAATGGGGACATCGAAGCACAGAAACAAGAATGGATAAGCGTTTTAGAGGGTTTCCATACAAAACCAAGCAGCAGCTTTGAAAATTTTGTACATCCGTTTTTCGGTAAGATGACACCAGCGCAAATCAGTACATTCGCATATAAGCATATTGACCACCACTTGCGTCAATTCGGGGCTTAAAAACAAAGTCTGATCGTATCTACTTCGTAATCGTAATTTTCAATGCAAACGAACCTGAACCTATCTCATCTTTTCCGAACGGAATACAGCAAATTGGTTGCTGTACTTTGTAAGAGCTTCGGCTTGACCAATATTCAATTGGCAGAAGACATTGTCAGTGATACTTTTATCGCTGCTGCTGAAACTTGGGGGAAGAAAGGGATGCCGGAAAATCCGGTAGGATGGCTGTACACGGTCGCCAAAAACAAGACACGTGATCAGCTGAGGCGAAACAAGGTTCTAAAAGAAAAAGTACATATGGACATCAAGCACAGCAGCCCCAAATCTTCGGAAATTGAAATCGACTTCTCCACGCAGAACATACAAGACAGTCAGTTGCAAATGATGTTCGCTATCTGTCATCCAAGTATTTCCAAAGAGGCACAGATCGGCTTAGCACTGCGCATTCTTTGCGGTTTCGGAATAGATGAGATCTCAGATGCTTTTCTTTCCAATAAAGAAACAATCAATAAACGTTTATACCGCGCCAAAGAAAAGCTGAGAAAGGAAAATATCGCAGTCGAGTTCCCTAAACAAGAAGAACTGCCCGTTCGATTAGAAACCGTACTGCGCACCATTTACTTGCTCTATAATGAGGGCTATTATTCGGTTTCTTCTAATACCGCACTGCGCAAAGACTTTTGCATTGAGGCCATGCGCTTGGCCTTATTGCTCACGCAATACCAGATCACCGACCAGCCTCAGGTAAGTGCACTACTCAGTTTGATGTGTTTTCATTCTTCCCGTTTCGATGCTCGCTTAGATGATAATGGCGCATTTGTTTTATACGAAGATCAAGACACCTCTTTATGGGATAAAGCACTCAAAGAAAAAGGAGAGCACTACCTCAATCGCGCCGCCAGAGGCGAAAGACTGTCGAAGTACCATTTAGAAGCCGCGATCGCCTTTTGGCATACCGAACAGGAAGATTCAGCTGAAAAATGGGAGAATATTCTCCAGCTGTACAATCACCTCTTGCAAATAGAATATTCACCAGCAGCGGCATTGAATCGCACTTACGCCTTAGCAAAAGCGAATGATCGAGCATCCGCTATTGAAGAGGCTAAAAAGATCAATCTGGAAAAGAGTCACCTGTACCACTGCCTATTGGCCGAGCTATATGGCGAAGCGGAAAAAGACAAGGCCTCCGATCATTTGAAAATCGCGCTAAAACTGGCGAAGAATGAGCGCGACAAGAAAGTCATTCAACGAAAAATGGAGGCTTTGAAATAA
>JAHDGT010000209.1:0-2935 GCA_020631675.1 Bacteroidota bacterium | reverse complement strand
AGGGGCTATGAAAATCAGGATCAGAGACAATTCCATCAGATTGCGGCTGACTAAAAGCGAGGTGACTCGCTTTGCAGAAGAGGGGCGATATGCTTGTCGTACGCAAATTGGGACACAGACATTCACCTACGCTTTAGCAGTAAGCAATCAAACAGAGGAAACGGGCATGTACGCCCGTTTCGAGCAGCAGGAAATCTGTATTTACATGCCCGCCGCTTGGCAAAAAAGCTGGTACGAAAGCGATCGAGTAGGCTTTAATCAACACCTAAAAAACCCCGATGGCAGCAGCTTGTACTTGCTGGTAGAGAAAGACTTTGTCTGCTTGGATGAGACCGTAGAGGATCAGAGCGATAATTACCCTAACCCAAAAGCCGATCTGTTGAAATGAGTAAGCCGACCAACAAAGACAAATCGACCACCTCTGAAAAGCTGACTGGCTTGAAGTTGAAAAAGCCCCTGGAGGTAGCTGGTGGCGTGAAGGCCGTGCTTTCTTCCATGCAGCATGTGCGCAATGAGATGCCCTTGCCCAAGGGACTGAAAATCCTCAACCAACTGAACCAAAAGCATGGGGTAGACTGCCCGGGCTGCGCTTGGCCGGATCCAGATGATGAGCGCAGCAAGCTGGGTGAGTACTGTGAAAATGGCGTAAAAGCCATTGCCGAAGAGGCGACCAGCAAGCGCATTGGGGCTTACTTCTTCGCCAATAATAAGGTTGAAGACTTAGCCACTTTATCTGATTACGAGATCGGTAAAAAAGGGCGCATCGCCCAACCCATGTACCTGCCCGAAGGCGCGAATAAATACGAAGCCATTTCTTGGGATGCCGCTTTCAAACTGATCGCCAAACACTTGAACGGATTGGATGATCCCAACGAAGCGATCTTCTATACTTCGGGTAGAACCAGCAATGAAACCGCTTTTCTATACCAGCTTTTTGTTAGGGAGTACGGCACCAATAATTTGCCCGATTGCAGTAATATGTGCCACGAGAGCAGTGGGGTAGCACTGAGCCAGACGGTAGGCATCGGCAAAGGCTCCGTCACTTTAGATGATTTTTATGAAGCCGAGGTGATCATGGTCATGGGGCAGAACCCGGGCACCAATCACCCGCGCATGCTCACCGCCCTGCAAAAGGCAAAACGCAATGGTGCGCGCATCATTACGGTGAACCCGATCAAAGAAGCGGGTTTGCTCAGTTTCCAACACCCACAAGAAGCCTCCGTCTTACTGGGTAACAAAACCAAGCTGAGTGATCATTATTTACAAGTGCGCTTGAACGGGGATCTGGCTTTACTACAAGCCATCAATCACCTATTGGTCACCCAAGATGATGAGGATCCGGGTTCTGTTTTAGACCATTCTTTCATTCAAGACCGCACTATAGGGGGGGATGATTATCTGGAGCATATCCGACAAGTGGATGTGGATGCTTTGGTAGCAGCTTCTGGATTGACTTTAGCGCAAATACAAACGGTGGTACAGATCCTTGCCAAGCATTCTAAGATCATTATATGTTGGGCAATGGGATTGACGCAGCACTATAATGCCGTAGCCACGATCAAAGAAGTGGTGAATTTGCTGCTGCTGAAAGGCAGTATTGGTAAGAAAGGTGCGGGCACTTGCCCCGTGCGGGGGCATAGTAATGTGCAGGGGGATCGCACCATGGGCATAGTTGAAAAACCCAAGCCCGCTTTGCTAGAAGCGATAGAACGCAATTTCAATTTCAAGCCACCTAGCGCACACGGTTATGATACCGTCAACAGCATTAAAGCCATGTACGAAGGCAAAGCGAAGGTCTTTTTCGCCATGGGCGGCAACTTCTTATCCGCCACGCCAGATACGCTCTATACGGCAAAGGCAATGGAGCAGTGTGATCTGACCGTACATGTCTCCACCAAACTCAATCGCAGCCATTTGGTACATGGTAAAGAAGCGCTCATCCTCCCTTGTTTGGCCCGTACCGATAAAGATGAGATCAATGGCGAAGCGCAATTCATGACCGTAGAAAATTCTATGGGCATTGTGCATACCACTAGAGGATCGCTGCCCCCAATTTCTGATCAGCTACTGAGTGAGCCTGCCATTGTTTGTCGGTTAGCGAAAGCCACTTTACCTGATAGTAAAGTAGATTGGGATAAATACCAGCAAAACTACGATCACATTCGCGACAGCATTGAGGCTTGCATCGCGGGTTTCAGCAGCTATAATGAACGGGTGCGCCAGCCTTCGGGTTTTTACCTGCCCAACCCAGCGCGATCGGGCACTTTCATGAAGGATACCAATAAGGCGATCTTCACGATCTCTCAGCATGAAACACAGCCCCTGCCCGCAGGCACTTATCGCATGATGACCATACGCAGTCACGATCAGTTCAACACCACCATCTACGGTTTAGATGATCGCTACAGAGGCATCTACAATGAACGCCGCATCCTACTCATGCACCCGGATGATATGCAGGAGGCGGGCCTACGAAATAGAGATCTGGTCAACCTACACAATGATAGTGGGGGCACAACAAGAACAGCCCCTAAATTCCTAGTGGTGGCTTATGATATTCCTCGTCGCTGCATCGCCACTTACTTCCCAGAAGCCAATGTTCTGATCCCCATCAGTGAAACCGCCAAGTGGAGCAATACGCCTACTTCAAAATCTGTAGTGGTGCGGGTGGAGAAGCATTAAAAAAACAAAAAGCCCCCTCGGGCATAATGCCGAGGAGACTTTTAACCCCTTACTAAACCTATTTTCTTTGTTGATTACTGGATCGTTAATTTGTTGGTGGTTACCGTACCGTTTGCTGTTAAAGCGATCACGTACATACCAGCTGGTAAATTGTTGCGATCCATGCGTACATCATGCGCGCCAGCTGTGTGGTAGCCAGTCGCTAAAGTCATCACTTTCGCACCGCTGATGCTGTATAAAGCCACTTCGATGT
>JAHDGT010000208.1 GCA_020631675.1 Bacteroidota bacterium | reverse complement strand
CGGGGCTGATCAGAGGAAGACACCGCTATGCCTGCCAGACAGCAGCAGGCAGCGGGTGAATTTTAATGGATAGCCCGGTACCCGAAGTGAAAAGGCGGTATCAGGATTGTTTTTCAAAAATCGGAAAAACAATCCTGATACCGCCTTTTTATTGCGGGGATGCGCCCTATAATATAATTAGCAATCACATTTTTTAGTATTGCCGATGACTGATGCTTTTTCAACCACTGTTGTTGATTTGCACATGGCGTAGGTGATGCTTAGTGATTGCCCATCTGCTGTTGTGCCTTCTACGGCGAAGAACGGACAAGGGGTTTTGGTGGGTTGGCTTTTTTCAAAGCTGATCTTACCGTTTGTGAGTATGGCTTTCACCTCATCTTCGGAAATAGAGCGGCACGCCATTTCACATTTAGCAGTGGTGGAATACTCCAGCGTTTTATTGAGCATGGCTTGTAACATGACGTTACTGGCTTCTTTCTTGTTTTTCTCGGCCACTTCAGGAGGAACCGTAGGAACGTATTCTCTATCGCGACGAACAGGAGCTGCGTTTTCTGCTGCTTTTGCCCGATCAAAAGCTTCATTGCCCGCATTTTCAGTTTTTGCTGTGGTTGTAGTACCAGTGGCAGCTGAATCTGAATCTGTTGAAGCGGAATTATTACAAGCACTAAAACTTAGTCCTATACTGATCACAGCGATGAACAAGAATGCTTGAAAAAAGGAAATTGACTTTAAATTACCCATGGGATAGGGAAGGTTAATTAGTGAAAGTTGAAATTCGCTGACAATATAGCAAGAAGTGTACCTAAACACACTGCCACAAAAAAGGCGGATCGATGTTCATCGATCCGCCTGTAGTATTATTGGTCGAGCTAGGATGCCTATACCATTTTATCCGCACAAGAAGAACTGGCGAAAGCATCTGGCTTGGCTTTGAAGACAAAGCCCATGCTGAGTATATACCCCATGGCTTCATTCAAAGCTTTATTAGAGCGGAAGCTTGGATCGGTATTGATATCGGCGTGAACTTCTAGCTCTACATTGTAGGTATCTAATAGATCACACAATTGATAGGCGATGTCTATACTTTTGGCGACTTCTAGCAACATACGCTCTTTCAAGCTCATGGGCTGTTCTGTTTTTTCATTGTGAATGAACATGAAGCCACCTTTCTTTTCTCTTAAGAAAACGATCACGGTAGCAAAATCGGTAACTTTGCCTCGTGTTTGAGAATCGGTACCGATACATACTTTGAGCTTATGCCCCAAAGCGGTTTCCCGCAAGATGGCAGTTTTCACTGCTAACTTGATGTCATCGATCTGTTGCCCATTAAGGGTTCGCCATTGGAATGCCATGATACGGCTGTTTAATGATGTATTTTAAATTGTTTGATGAATGCATTCAATCAGTTACACATGCTCTAAAAATACCAAAACGCGGCAAATAGTTCCATAGTTGGGTGTTACGAAATTGTAAAAGCAGTATTTTTGTGCATAATTCATAAAAAGCCTTATCTTTGCGGGCCATTCAGAGAAATAATAGAAAATTCAAGGAAATGAAGACTGATATACATCCTAAAGAATACCGTACGGTTGTCTTCAAAGACATCTCTTGTGACCATGCTTTCTTAAGCAAGTCAGCTGCGAATTCAAAAGAAACCATCGTTTGGGAAGATGGCAATGAGTATCCATTGATCAAAGTGGAGATCTCTAGCGCATCACACCCATTCTTCACTGGTCAGATGAAATTAGTAGATACAGCAGGTCGTATCGAGAAGTTCAAGCAGAAGTACGCGAAATTCTCCAAAAAATAATTGTTGTTATAGCTCGCTTGTCGAGCGAGTTGTATCAAACAGACTTTCAAAAAGCCTCGATTTAAACGATCGGGGCTTTTTTTATACCAATATACCTATATACCAATGCCTTATGCCGCAATCACAACTGATATTTTTTGATGATGCCAATTGGTGGGGTTTGTTGCCCTTGACTTTCACTCGCCCGATCGCCGACTTGCGTATTGGTATTGATACGGTCAAGGAAAAATGGCTATCAGCTTTAGATGCGGAGACCTATTCTTTTTTGAGTGTGGATCATTTGCAAGCAAAGTTTCCCTACAACACGCTGGGGGATGACCTTTATGTGAATGGGTCGGTATTGCCCACTAAAGAAGTTGTGCGCGCGGTTTCAGACTTATTAGAAGGACAAGCGTTAGTATTAGCTAATGAAGCTCAAGAAACAGGAAGCTTACTTGCTTGTAGAAAAGGGGAGAATGAAATCTCTTTTAATGCGGTAGCGGATGGGCATCGCATACCTGATGTGTCGGGATTTGAGAAGATTTTATATTCAGGAGAAATTGAACAGATCACTCGTCCATATCACCTATTCCAAATGAACGGCGATTGGATAGCGAGGGATTTCGAGCGTTTGACAAGCGGGAAGACATCAGCCGACTTAAGTGATACGAATACTTTGATAGGGAACCCGGAGCAACTTTATATATCTCCTACTGCAACGGTAGAAGGAGCGATCCTGAATGTAAAAAAAGGTCCGATTTATATAGGCGATGAGGTAGAGATCATGGAGGGCAGTGTGATCAGAGGTGCTTTTGCCGCCATAGATCATGCTGTGGTAAAACTTGGAGCGAAGATATACGGGGCAACTACTTTAGGTCCTTATGTAAAAGTAGGCGGGGAGTTGAATAATTGTGTTTTCCAAGCCTACAGCAATAAAGGGCATGATGGCTTTATAGGTAATGCGGCTATCGGGGAGTGGTGTAACATCGGTGCGGATACCAATGCTTCTAATTTGAAGAATAACTATGGTAATGTTCGTGTTTGGAATTACGCGACGGATAGCTTTGAAAAATCTGGCTTGCAGTTCTGCGGTCTGATCATGGGGGATCATGCGAAATGCGGGATCAACACCATGTTCAATACGGCTACGGTTGTGGGAGTGGCCGCTAATGTGTTCGGCGGTGGCTTTCCGAGAAAATTCATTTACTCTTTCGCTTGGGGTGGCGCACAAGGCTATCAGACCTTCCGATTACAGAAAGTATTCGAAATGGCGGAGGCAATGATGGGTAGAAGAGGTATTCCCCTGACAGATGTTGATAAAAAAATACTAACACATTTGTTTAAAATGACAGCGGATAAACGAACTTGGGACAAGAAATTCGAGTAATTAAGATGTCTGAAATGCTATTCACACACTTATCCATAGTACCTGTCAGGGCTGAGGCTTCCGACCGTTCTGAAATGGTGACGCAGCTTTTATTCGGTGAAACCGCTGAACTATTAGAACGCCACAAACAATGGCGCAAGATCAAGGCGACTTATGATGGATACGAGGGTTGGATAGATGAAAAGCAATGCTTGCCCATTTCTTTAGAACAAGCAGCTTTATTACAAACTGCAAAATTGAGTTTCGGTCTTGGCCCTGAGCTTTCTGTTTATACGAAGCGAAAACGCTTCTATGGTAATTTGCCCATTGGCAGCAGATTTTATGCTTTAGAAGAAGGAGAATGGTTTCATCCGGAAGAGGTGCTTGCTGTGAGTGGCGACATTCGGCCAATTCAGGATTTAAATGTGGAGAGCTTGATTCAATATGCTTACGCTTATTTGGGTACGCCTTATCTGTGGGGCGGTAAATCGAATTTCGGGATCGACTGTTCTGGCTTTACACAATCGGTTTTCGCCTTGCATGGCATTCCAATACCCAGAGATGCCTATCAGCAAGCTGAAGTAGGTGAGGAGGTTCGCTTGGGCGAAGGACAAAAAGGAGACCTTGCCTTTTTCAAAAACGAAGCGGGGCGTGTCATTCATGTAGGCATTTTCACTGATAAAAATAAGATCATCCATGCGCATGGCATGCTTCGAATCGATCAATTAGATGAAGTGGGCATATACAATGCGGACATGGGGAAACATACCCATCGCTGGCACAGCATCAAACGGATTCCTACTACTTTTTCCTAACATGCTCTTAACGTAATAAGAGCCATCATTAAGGTTGATTTCACTATTTTCGCACTTTTGAATTCACGTGCATAATCTAACCATCTAACAAGCACAATAGCTATGTCGAATTTCAGTCAGATACAATCGCTTTTAGGCGATAAGGCAGCTTACTTCTTGGATCACCAAAGCAAGACGATCTCCTCTGATCAACTACACCTTCCAGGCGGTGATTTTATTGATCGCGTATTCGTTGATACAGATCGTAGTTTACAAACACTTCGTGCTTACCAGACCTTGTTGGATCATGGTAGAATGGGCGGTAGTGGTTATGTATCTATCTTACCAGTGGATCAAGGTTTAGAACACACAGCAGGTGCGTCTTTCGCTCCTAACCCTATCTATTTCGATCCCGAGAACATCGTGAAATTAGCGATCGAGGGCGGCTGTAACGCGGTAGCTTCTTCTTATGGGGTATTGGCCAGTGTGAGCAGAAAATACGCGCATAAGATCCCATTCATTGTGAAGATCAACCACAATGAGTTAATGACTTACCCGAATAAATACGACCAAAAGCTATTTGGTAGTGTAGAAGATGCTTGGAATTTAGGTGCGATCGGTGTAGGAGCTACGATTTACTTCGGTTCTCCGGAATCACCCCGTCAGATCGAAGAGATCGCTGCTGCATTCGAGCGGGCGCACGAGCTGGGTATGGTGACTATCTTATGGTGTTACACCCGTAACTCTGGCTTTAAGAAAGATGGTACGGATTACCATACTTCAGCGGATATGACCAGCCAAGCGATCCACATCGGTGCGACCATCAAAGCGGATATCGTTAAGCAGAAGATGCCTACTCTAAATGGTGGTTTCAAGGCGATCGGTTTCGCCAAATCTCATGAAAAAATGTATACCGAATTAAGCACGGATCACCCGATCGATCTTTGCCGTTACCAAGTGATCAACTCTTATATGGGTCGAATCGGTTTGATCAATAGTGGTGGTGCCTCTGGTGGAGATAGCGATCTTGCCGATGCAGTAGAAACTGCCGTTGTGAACAAGCGTGCAGGAGGTATGGGCTTGATCATGGGTAGAAAAGCATTCCAACGCCCAATGAAAGAAGGCGTAGAGATCTTAAATGCCGTTCAAGACGTTTACTTATGTGATGAAGTGACCATTGCGTAATCTCCTGTTTTTGTAACAAAAATTTAACGGGCGGTGCATGTTGATTCAATATGCATCGCCCGTTTTTTGCTATCTTGCTGTAGCCAATAAACCTAACACCTATGAGCTGCTGCGAAGCAACTCGATAAATCGATTTTCATTATGGCTTGGTTCAGAAGGAAAAAAGAAGGCATCCGTACCAAAACGGAAGACAAGAAAGAAATACCTGATGGCTTGTGGAACCACTGTAAACGCTGTAAAAACAGTGTGACGAGTAAGGAACACAAAGCCAATAAATATGTGTGCTTAAGCTGCGATTATCACGATAGAATAAGTGCGCAGCAGTACTTCGAGATATTATACGATAACGAGCAGTATGAAGAGTTGTTCGCTGATCTTGCGCCTGTAGATGTGCTCAATTTCTCTGATAAACGTCCTTACAAAAAGCGTCTAGAGCTGGCACAAGACAAAACCAAGAAAAAAGACGCGCTGCAAGTCGGCTTCGGTAAAATGAATGGCATACCCTTGGTCACCGCTGCGATGGATTTCAAATTCATCGGCGGCTCAATGGGCGCGGTGGTCGGACAAAAGATCGCCTTGGCCATTGATCATGCCATAGCGCAGAAAGCGCCATTTCTGATCATCTCTAAGTCTGGTGGTGCGCGTATGATGGAGTCCGCATTCTCGCTCATGCAAATGGCGAAAACCGCTGCCAAGCTAACCCAATTGTCAGAAGCCAAGCTGCCTTTCATTTCTTTGCTTACCGATCCAACAACAGGAGGGGTAAGTGCCAGCTTTGCCATGCTGGGAGACATGAACATCGCCGAACCCAATGCACTGATCGGCTTCGCTGGCCCTCGTGTGATCCGTGAAACGATCAAACGCGACCTGCCAGAAGGTTTCCAAACTTCTGAGTTCCTATTAGAGCACGGCTTCTTGGATCTTATCGTAGAACGCGAAAATTTAAAAGAGAAATTAACGGAGTTGTATTCCCATATGATATGATCTCCTTACTTTCGCAGCCGATTTATTGATTCAAACCATCTGAAAAAATACCAATATGTCTCTTAAAGTAGGCGATTTAGCTCCGGATTTCACCCTCGTTTCCGATGAAAAGCAAGAGGTGAGTTTAAGCAGTTTTAAAGGCAGCAATGTGGTCTTGCTGTTTTTCCCACTGGCCTTCACTGGCGTTTGTACGGCCGAGCTTTGCAGCGTTCGCGACGATATCGCATTCTATAATAACACCAATGCTAAAGTATTGGGTATCAGCGTGGATTCTCCTTTCACCCTTGAGAAATTCAAAGCAGAGCAAAACATCAACTTCCCGCTTTTATCTGATTTTAATAAAACGGCATCCACAGCCTATGGCAGCATTTACGAATCTTTCGCGTTCGGTATGCAAGGCGTATCCAAGCGTTCCGCTTTCGTACTAAATGCCGAAGGGGAAGTGAAGTATGCCGAAGTACTAGAAAACGCAGGCGAAGTACCCAACTTCGAAGCCATTCAAGCCACTTTGAAAAGCCTATAGTCCGCTTACGATCATGTCTAAAAAACACTTGATGCTGTTCAGGATCATACTTGTCGTTATGATCCTGATCATGATTTACAACAAATGCGCCTGATTGATTGATTGATTGATTAATGTGCTGATGAGTTTCATTTGGGCGCATGCCCGCCTGCGGCAGGTCACCGGGCTATCCGTTCAAATTCAGCCGCTGCCTGCTGCTGTTTGGCAGGCATAGCGGTGTCTTCCTCTGATCAGCCCCGCTATGCCGCCAAACAGGGCGCATTCAGCGGCTTCATAACCACTCCTATCCCTTGCGCGAAGGAAGTCGGTTCGGTTTTTTATTTTCGCGTATCTATTAACACAAGCACATTGCAATGAAAAGAATAGGGCTTGGGCTGGCTATTGTACTGGCCTTGACTTTGTCCGCATGTAATGACACAGGCGGAGGGAACTCGAATGCTGCCTCGACCGAAGGATCGGGCGATTTAGCAGGATATGCCATAACAGACTACAATGGTATCGGACTTCAGCGGGCGGTCAAAGAGGATGATCGTGGTAAATCTGAAGCCAGAGGTGATTTATTAAATGGTGAGAAGCACGGTGCCTGGGTCACCTACCATAAAAAGAATGGCTTGCTAGAAACCATTACGAATTATCATCAAGGTGTGAAGCACGGCCTGTTTATGAGGGCTGATGATAAAGGGCAGATCAAAGAGCGTTGCTTCTATGAAAATGGAATGATTCAAGGCAAACGCTATAAGTACAATCGCTCAAGAGTAGCCGAAGATGCGGACTATATAGATGGCAAGCTGAACGGTACTCGGAAAACCTTCTATGACAATGGTAAACTACAAGAAGAAGGGACTTTCAAAGATGGTAAACGCGAAGGAAAGGCGATCTACTATAACCAACAAGAAGAAAAGATCCTAGAGTACGAGTATAAAGGGGGCGAGATGGTGAATGAGAAAAAGTTTGACCCACCTGTACCTAAAGATGGTGGTCAATAACATCAATTGAAAATGCGAAAGAAAGTCTATTATCTGGCCACTTGTGACACTTGCAC
>JAHDGT010000207.1 GCA_020631675.1 Bacteroidota bacterium | reverse complement strand
CGGTTTAATTAAGTCTGGAATATCTGTAGCGTAGCAGTTCTCGGCCCATTCACTGCAATCAGTCTTTGGGTTTCTAGTACGAGCAGCATTGAACCATAAAGACCAGGTTGCAATATCATTTGGGTTTAACTGCCCGCTAAATAAAAATCGAATGACAGATCCTACTTCTCCTACTAAGAGGTCACAGCTTTCTAATGCGAGTTTAATTTGCTTTGGTTCAAAAGCAACTCTTGCCATTGCCAAAATCAAATCCGTATTGTGAATAGCAATGTGCTGAGCTTGTAGATTTGCTATCCTTTCTACTAAGATTACTGGATGAATCCAGTAAGGCTCGTGAGTCGGCGTACTTAATAAATAGGGAATGGATCTTTTGCGAGATATTTCCTTAATTTCATATAGGCGATTTGCAATAAACGGTATGAAAATCTTACCGATCACACCACTTATCTTTTCGGAAGAAAATCGAGGATGTTGAGTACTTTTTTCTTTGAATGTCTTTAAATTTTCGAAACGTTCGTATTGAGCTATATCCTCATCATTGTACCATAGTAGGAAGACCATAAGGACTTTAGCAGATTCTGAAACCGCTTTCCAACTATTAGCCAATTGTTCAACTCTCTTTCTTAGAGCATCCAATTGATCATCAAAATCAATCATACAGTAACTAAGTCGTACCCAAGCATTAAAAAACAGCTCTAATTCAATCAGACTTTCTTCTTCTTTTTCTAAAATTTCATGCCCTAAAAATATCAGCGATGCTACATCTTCAATCACTTTCAGTTTCCGATTATCTGATAGCTTGAAAGCTGATGCGACAGATTCATATTGGCCACTTGCTGTTTCCAGCTCAAACGTACTTTCAGTTTCTGGTAAAAACGCTGCTAACAGCTCTTTTGTATTGCTGCGTAAATCGGTCACAAAAGGCGTGATCAAAACTGTAAGACTTTCCTTCTCAGTACCACCACACCTAAGCAGTAGATTGGCTGTTCGCTGTTGTATGTCGGCATCTTCATTCAACAAGGCTTCAACAACCAGTCTACTAATGGATGGACCTAGTTCTGGTTGGCTTTTAGCTATACTATCGAGTAGCTGTAATGCTGGTTTTAGTATCGCTTTTGACGATTGATAAAACAAGGTAGAAGCCGTATCCAAAAAAGCTTTTGTATTCAGTTGCCTGTTTTTTTGAAAAACTTTCAAGCGCTTGAGAGCAAAAGAGATATTTTGTGGGTTGGCATTGTTCAAAAGATTCAGTAGTTCTATTTGAAGCTTTTGTTCTATTTTGTAATTACTGATGATGCCTTGGTAAATCCTTTTTTGCCAGGTATCCTGTAATCTGTTGAAGCCCAATTGTAAAGCTTGTAAGTTTTTTCGGGCAATATGTTCCGGTTCCAAGTAACCATCCTTAATTAGACGGATAATGGCTGTTTCCCATTTATTCTTTTGTGATGCATATCTATCATGAATATGCGCATTGTGGGGATACTCGAAGAACAGCATGATATCTTCTTCGATAATGGTCGGATGTGCTATCAAGTAATTATATACTCCAGACTGTTCAGGATTCGCACTTTCCCACTCAGGGTCTATTCTTAAGCTACTCAATGCATTTATATAGCCTTCAGGCTGAGGCTTTGGGATCCAAGCACGCTGATAAAAAATATATGCATCATCAAAAACGCTTCCTCCTGACTCTTGGGCAAGTTGTTCGTCAATGTATTCAGCGAACCAAGAGGGGCGGTAATGTGCTAAAAAATCATGCGTATTTTCACCATGCGGATGCCGTATCCACATTGAACGCATAGCTGCCAAATCATAAAAACGCAATGCTGACCAGTACATAGGTTCACGAACATCAAAAGGAGTTTTGTGCCAACCTGAATGCCAAGTAGATGTTCCTTTGACTTTGTTGGAGACTATAATCCATTCGTCAAACAAACGGATAAGGCGCTTGACTTCTTTAGCAAGTCGCCTCTTTTCATCTGTTGAAAAGTCTTTTAACAAAAACAGCTTGAATTCTTCCAGCTTGTTTTGTCTAAGCTGATTAATGAACTGCTCTTCTATTGTGATACTCTGCGTATCCAATCCTTTTTCATCTTTCGAAGTGCTGAACAGTTCTTTTATTGTATCGTAAGTACTCATTTAATACAAAAAGTTTTAGCTCGGCACCATAAATTCCGTATAGTCCAACCAAGCACTTGCCGTATTCTCCTCCCACTCGGCACTTAGCGGTTGGAAGGGGTAGAGGGCTTGGTCTATTTTTCGTTGTAGGTTTCTCGTGGGTTTAGTGTAGAAATAAAAGTTTAGCAATTCGCCTTGCTTAATATAGCCAGCGTAATAAGCATATTTTCCTACCTCCAATTTTTGGGTCAGATTGCTCTCTATGGCTTGTATTAGCGTGTCATCTATTTTGATGCTTTGATCTTCTTGTTGCTCAGTATTACCTAAGCCCACTGAGAGCCATATCTGAAGTGGAAACTGATCACTGGGGCATACGTCCTGTAAGCCTTTGTCCACCTTTACATGGCAGAGCATTTCATTCAATACATCATCGTAGCTGTGCCAGTCACTTTTAAAGGTTTTTACCTCAATAGGCTTGTTTTGAGCAGCGGCATCTACTTCTTTTTTGATCTCTTTGAGCTGGTTTTCCGCTTCTCGTTTGTGCCAGCTGTAGCCGTTATTATCTTCATATTCTTTTAGTAGGTGAAGCGTGTTTTCGTATAAGGCTTCATCAAAATCGTACTCTAATAACTGAACTTGTAATTGTGCCATCCATAGAATGGCTCTTACCTTTTTAGGGGCCAGTTTTTTGTGGTATGCATAATCATCATAAGCCAGCTGATAGTACTTTTTATCATTGGTATAGTACCACATTTTCTCATAGTACTGCCCTCTGACACGGTAGTTGCCTTTTAGCTTCGGATCCAGTTGTATGGACTTGCTGACGAGAGTGAATGCCTTATCGTATTCTTCTTTTTCAAGGTAAGCTTTGGCTAAGTTGTACTCCAAGATCGCATCTCTCTTCACATCTTGTTTTTCGAGCCATTCCAAGTGGGGGGAAGCCTGTTTGTGCTCGTCTCTATTCCCGTGCGTTACGCCCAATTTATACCTGACGAAATAGGCGTTCTCAGGTGTGATGGCTAGCTCTTCTAAGTAGTTGATCAAATCATAGTAATCGTCATTCGCTTCGAGTTCGGCTACTATCTTTTTTATATCCTTGAGTTTATTTGACATGGTCAAGCCAGTTTTGCGATCTTATTCAAAATGGTTTTCGCGGATCCTTTCTTTCTCCAGGCTTCCGAATGCGGGTTGAGCGCCGCCAAATCTACTGTTTCCTTTGATTTGGACAAGGTATCATACCACAGCTCGAACAGCTTTTTGCTGTAACGAGGTAGCGTCTCACCAAAATGAGGCAGCATATAACGAATGACTTGCCCAATCGCCTTCGCATGTAAAGTAGAAGTTTGGGCGATAAAGTTAAATGCTTCTAATAAGCGATTCATTTTCACATAGCCGCTAGGCGTCCATTTTCCGAGCTGCCCACCCATAAGGGCATAATCGATCTTACCCAGCTCAGACTGTATGATAAAGGCTTCTTGAGCCAATTGACGCTTTACCTTTTCATCATCAATTAAGTAGTTGGTCAGTTTGATGTGAGCAGCTGTTAAAAGCGTTAGCGTTGGCTCTAAAAATACTTCTACATCTATATATTGATTTGCGAAGACGGCCTCCGGATTATTGGGCATATAGGTGTAGAATGAATTCAGTGACTGATTGAAAGTACCATGTGCCAATACATAGAGGTATTCCGGGTCAATGGGGTAATGCTTCGAGCTTAGCTGCAAAGACTTTTTGAAACGGAAATTGTGATAGGTGTATTTCTCATTATAGTAGACGCTATGAGTTGTTTCAATCATAGAATCATACTTGACAGCTTTTATTAGATCGGGCGTGCTGGGTAAGTACCAACGTTTTGCCCAAGTACTAAAGTCTGCTTGCGGATCACGCGTACGTGCGGCATTAAGCCATAAGGACCGATTTTTAATACGGGCAGGTGTCATTTCACCACTCAGTAGAAATCGCATGAGATCCCCTATTTCACCCTTAAGGGTATCGCATTTTTCTAAAGCTGTGCTTACTTGCTCTGGCTCAAAAGCAATACGCGCCATGGCTAAACTTAGATCATTGCTGCGTATAGCTATACCCTTGCTTTGCAATTCTGCTATTCTATCCACTAAGGTGACAGGATGTATCCAGTAAGGCTCGTGTGTCGGGATACTCAATAAGAAAGGTGCAGCTTGTTCACGGCATAGCCGTATGATGTCGGTCAGGCGTTTTTCAATAAAAGGATTAAAGATCTTTCCATTGATATCTTCCTTTTGAAGGCGGAAACCTTTGAGGTATTGGATAATGCCTGTTTGGAAAGACTTATAATGATAGAAGCGGCTATACTCCGTGAGTTTCTCCTTGAAAAACAGTAGGAAAAAGACCGTAAGTACTAAAGCGGATTCAGATATCTCGCGCCAATTATTCGCCAATTTTATAGTCCGCTCTTTTAGAGAACGAAGCTGTTGTTCTGGATCCGTAAGCTGCCCACTCAGACGCACAAAAGCATCAAAAAACAGCTCTAAATCAATAGGTGTATCTTCTTTGGTCTCTAAGATCTTATGCCCTAAAAAAACAAGTGAATCTATATCTTCCACTAAGCTTACCGCCCGCTCATCAGATAATTTGTAAGCCGATAAACCAGAGTCGTATTGCTCCTCTTCTAGATCGCCTGCTGAGTCGATATCGGGTAAATAATCTTTTAACAGCTCTTTGGTATTGCTGTGCAAATCCTCTGCATAGGGCAGCAGTAGGTCAGTAAGTTCTGCTTGCTCCATACCGCTATACTTGAGCAATAAAGTGGCACTTCGCTTTTGAATGTCGCTATCCGCATTCAGTAAACCCTCGACGGCTGTCTGACTGATAAGAACCCTTAATTCAGGCTGACTTTTAGCAATATTGGTCAGCAGTTGTAAGGCGGTCTTTACAATGGTTTTTGATTCTTGGTAGAATAAGTTAGGAGCAGTCTCTACAAAGGCAGTATCATCTAATTGCTTGGCTTTTTGAACGGCTTTCAAGCGTTTTAGTGCGAAAGAAACGTTTTGCGGATTGGCATTATTAAGCAAATTCAACAACTCTGTTTGTAAGCCCTGCTCTACCGCATGCTCACTGATGATACCTTCATATACCTTCTTCTGCCAAGAGTCTTGCGCCCTATTAAAGCCCAATTGCAAAGCTTGTAAGTTCTTTTCTGCTACTGTAGCAGCATCCAGTCGCCCTTCTTTAACAAGGCGGAGAATAGTGGTTTTCCACTGCTTTTTTTCGTCTTTGTAGTTGTCGTAATTATGCGCGTTATGCGGGTACTCGAAAAGCAACAATATATCCTCTGCTATGATAGCAGGGTGCTTGACCAAGTAGTTGTAGATGGCCGACTGATTCGGGTTGGCTTTTTCCCATTTGTGGTCAACACCAAAATTGCTGATGGCAGTGACAAAGCTTTCCGCTTCTGGCTTGGGAATCCAGCCCCGCTCGTACAAATCATAGGCAACTTGAAAGCTGACACCGCCCCACTCTCTGATCAATTGCTCATTAACATATTTCGCGAACCAAGAGGGGCGAAATTCAGACAAGAAATCAATAGTGCTTTTTTGTTCTAAATAATTGCGCCAACCCATGCTCCTACGGTCATAGAAACGCAGTGATGCCCAGTACATTTGCTCCTTGGCATCAAACTTAAGCTCATCCCAGCCAGAACGCCATGTCCTTACGCCTCTTACCTTAACATAGTCCGATTCTTCGAAAAATTTGTAGAGGCGTTTCACCTCTTTTTTGAGTCGTGTTTTCTCTTCAGTAGAGAAATCCGAAAGTAAGAATTGCTTGAACGCCTTAGGCTTGTTACGCTTTAGGTGATAACGAAATCGTTCTTCCAATTCCAGCGTGCTGGGGTCGATCTCTTTTTTGGTGGGGGTGCTGTTGATCAGCTGTTTTACTTTGTCGAAAAAACTCATTTTCTGCTTGACTTTTGGTGCTGAGAAATAGCGGGGTTAGTGTAGCGGTTAATTTGATTTTTCCTCCAGCAATAGTTTCGATGCTAAGACATGCTTGCACAGCCCTCGTTCGCCTTGATATTTTGAGTACCACGGACAAGTACAGCGCCACTGTTCCCCATTTTGCTGTACAAGATAGGTAGCGTTGGTACTCGCTACTTCAAATTTGCGCTGCTGCGAACTTTGTTCTTCCAGCAGTTTTACCTTGTCGTTTTCCAAGAGTTTCTTAGCCCCTTTCAAACGAGGGTTAAAAGCCGCTATCCTATTGAGTTTGAAGGGTAATTCCCGGTAGAAAAAGCTGTTTTCCAGTAGGTCGAAACCCACTAAGCCCATGCCGCCCATTTGAGCAACCGCCTTGTCCATCATCGTCAATGGAATATCGTTTTCAATGGCTTTTAAGAAGGGCTGAATACTTTGATTCACCTTAAAATTAGAACGTACCAATTGCAGGAAATCAAGGTCTAAATCGCCACTCATGTCC
Organism: Bacteroidota bacterium; assembly: GCA_020631675.1. GTDB lineage: Bacteria > Bacteroidota > Bacteroidia > Chitinophagales > UBA2359 > JAHDGT01. The sequence continues at coordinate 1,136 of JAHDGT010000207.1, read as the reverse complement.
AGTAGCCCTTTGCCCTCGCCAGAGAAGCCTCTCCATACTTCGCGGGAAAGCACTAAGGTGAAGCGCACCGAATCCATATCCAACTGCCAAGCCGTGGATTGACCATCGGGGGTGGCGTAAAAAGTCACCTCATTACAAAAAGGAAGCAGTCGCTCTATCAAACGCAAACGCTCCAAACCACCAAGCGGCGTCGCATTACCCGCCGCGATAGGCGAAAAGCGCAACATCGCCCCCCGCTTCTGGAAAAAATAGTCCTTTTTCACCTTTCCCTTAGGTATAGATTTGAACAGACGAATGGCTTGATTCCGGTCGATCACCGCTTGTTCCTCCATTTCCGACATATAGTGCTGAACGGCGGTCAAACCTTTGATCCAACGAGTAGGCAGTTTTACTTTTTTCTCCTTGATCTCTTTACCATCTTTCACCAGTACCACTCCTTCTTTACCAACCGCCAAAATCAGATTTTCCTGCTTTCTTACCAAAGACAAAGCATTGCGCATCGGTTGGTTAAAATCTACATTGGTAGTGCCGGTGGTCAAGAAATCTCCATCATGACTGCCTGACAGTAGATCCACTCGCGCATAGATGCCACAGCAAGAAGAAAAGGCTTCAAAACGTATGGTATCATTACCTGCCGTAACCACGGGGTCCCGCAGTGCCGCCGCCGCATTGGGGGGCAAATGAAAACGAGCCGCTACCACATCTGAAAGCGTTCGCAAGCACATGGCTGTATTGTAAGGCTGGGTCAAATTGCCCCAGAAAAAACAAGGTGCTTGGCTGTTGGATGTAGCTGGTCCGGCATAGCCCGAAGTGCCCAAATCAAGCTGCTTCTTTTTGTTAATGGTGGATATGCCAGAGGCAAGGGCATAATCATAAGTGAGTGTGTCCATGGGGCAAATGTATATACGTGAATTTTCAAATTCAAATATACGAAAAAAGCTTAAAAAAATAAGCTTTTTGCTATAAATTTTAGCATTTATTAGTGTGCTGTAGGGCGTATGCCCGCAATGAAAGCTTGCGCAGCGTCTCTGGAAAAATTGCCGTCGAGCAGATAGTCTCACGTCTCGAGTCTCATTTCTCAGGTCTAAAGAAAGCGCAAGCTTTCACTGCGTCCACCGGGCTATCCGTTGCAATTC
>JAHDGT010000206.1 GCA_020631675.1 Bacteroidota bacterium | reverse complement strand
TTAGCCCCAGAGGGGCGAAATGTTAGTAGAAAACAAGTCCCCCCCATTTTAACACGCACCGTAGGTGCGACATGTAAAAATCGGACTATTTAGATTACACTGTATTAAGGCGTTACAAACTTACTTTATCTTGATGAAGCTTGCTTGTTATTAGCTCGGATTTCACTGTTAAAAATCGTCAAGTAAGTTCACCTGATCACTATCCATCGTTTTTTTGTAAAAACCACCAGCAATAATCGCTTAGAATCGAGAATTGCGCGGTTTTTGCTGTTTACAAGATAGTCTTACATCTTGATTATGAGATTCCTTTTCTTAATTCCATTTTGTTGCCTACTGTTGGTGCTACCTTCATTTGCGGACTCCGCACCGGTGATCGATTATAAGATCAGAAAGATCGTTATTGATGCTGGCCATGGTGGGCAAGACAGAGGTTGTAAAGGCAAGAAGGTTTACGAGAAGAATGTCACGCTACCCATTGCCAAACGCTTAGGGCAGTACATCAATAATTACTTACCTGATGTACAGGTGATCTACACCCGTGATCGCGATGTTTTCGTAGAGTTACATGAAAGGGCCGCCCTTGCGAATCGCAATAATGCGGATCTATTCATTTCCATTCATTGTAATTCATCACCCAACCACAAACACGTCAACGGTACAGAAACCTTTGTTATGGGCTTGGATCGCTCAAAGGAAAACTTGGAACTGGCACGAAGAGAAAACGCGGTGATCGAGCTGGAGCACGACCACGGCGAACATTACGATGGCTATGATGTAGATGATCCCGCGAATGACATCATCTTCTCCTTGCATCAGAATGCCCATATGGATCAAAGCATTCATTTAGCATCTTTGATAGAACGTCAGTTTAAAAATAAAGCCCAACGAAAGAGTAGGGGGGTAAAGCAAGAAAGTTTTTTAGTGCTGTATAAAACCACCATGCCCAGTGTATTGGTGGAAACGGGTTTCTTAACCAATAATATAGAAGAGAACTACTTGAGTTCTTCCGCAGGGCAAGACAAAATCGCTGCCTCTATTTTCCAAGCATTCAAAGAGTATAAGAACGGAGTAGAAATAAAAGGGCACGCTAAAGGTTATACCGATCGTGGCAGAAATGAAGTGAATTTATCTCCCTCATTTGGACCGGAAACACCAATACCTACAGAGGTGCATTCTTTCCGTGTACAACTGTATGATGCCTACGAAGCGGTAAATCTGGGCAAGCCCAATTTTGATGCGGTAGAAGAGATCGTTATCGAAGAAAATGAATACGGTATCAAGCACTTTTTACTAGAAGAAACCTTCTATAAGCACGACGAGGCTTTAAACTCAGTGAGTGAAGCTAAGCGACATGGTTTTCAGTATGCTCGTGTGATCACTTATGTGAACGGGGAACGTAAAATTGATAAATAGGATATTACGAATCTGTTTCCAGTTCTTGCCTATAGTAATCGACGATCCATTGTAATACGCCAAGTAGCTCTTCTATATTACCCAGATAATACTTTCTATTATCAATGGTCACTTCTTCTTTTTCAAGTTTTAAGAAAATCCAATCATCGGCAGTGGTCACACACCCGTAAATTTTAGGTATTGAGTTGCCATAATCATTATTGTACACTCTAGCACCTAACATTTGTGCGGCACATTGAGGAATACCGCTTTCTACATCATTTTTCTTTGCTTCCACAATAGTAATTATAGGGGTATTTATATCAAAAGAACCAGTATTTTTTGCCAATATAAAGTCACATTCACCAGCTAATCCTTTTTCACGATCAGCAATAAGAGAATCACCGGAATAAATGGTGAAAAATTGCTGGTTAGCTCGCATCAATTCCAATAGAATAGGCATAACGATCAATTCAGATTTTGCCTTTTCACTTCTTACTGGAAGGGTTTGTGCTAATTTTAAATCGTCTTTTAAATTTTTACTGATTTGAAACAAGGCCGTTTCATCAAATAGTGATTCGACCTTATTTGATATATTGAATTCCTTTTTTAGTTCTTTAAGTGTGAAGTCACTATATGCCATAATGTTGTGCTTTACTGCAAAATAAACCCTTTGGATAATTTACGCTAAACAGTTACGCTAAACCTTGCTTTCCGAGGGCTTTTCCTCAAGTATTCCCAACTCATAAGAGGCTTCTATTACGATCACCCTCAAGATGGTGTAAACAGGTATCGCAAGCAGCATACCACCTATACCCGCGAAAGTAGCTGCAACAGAAATCAGTAAGAATATCTCAAGTGGATGCGCTTTAATACTATTGCTAAAGATGATAGGCTGAAAGAAGATGTTATCCAAAGCCTGCACGCTGAAAAAGACAATTATTACTTTTAGTACCGTAGGTAAGATCATCGCACTTGTGGTCACATCTCCACTGATCAGAGCGATAATGATACCGAATGCCATTCCAATGATCGGACCTACATAGGGTATGATGTTGACCACTGCACCAAAAAAAGCGATCAACATAGCGTATTGAGAAAGCCCTGTAGCGAATAAACCTACGGACAATAGGGTAAACACCAAAGAGATTTGTACCAATACACCTACAAAATATCTAGTGAGAAGCTGCTGTATGGTTTCAGCAGCACTATTAAAATGCCTTTTGAAACGCTTGGGTACGAAAAAGTCCAAGCTTCTGTAAATCATGCCTTCTTCATTTAAAAAGAAGAAAGCAATAAAGCTAATTGAAAAGAGGGCAACCAGCAGATTCCCCAAGAACCCTACTACGGTACCGATAATACCACCGATCTGACTGGCTCCGAATAACTTTACCGCATTTTCCCTGACCAGCTCAGCGGTACTTATCGGTTCTTCTCCTGTGGTAATATGATATTTCTTGAGTTGCTCGTCCAGATAGTCGAAACGCCCTTCTAATATTTCACTCAATTCATTGAAATCACTATTCGCGATATTGCTGATCTGTTCGGCTATGACCGGTAAGAATGAGCCAAAAAAGGCGAAAATGAAAAGATAGAAGCACAACAACGCAATAAGAGAACGAATCGCTGTCGGTATACGGAACTTCCCGATCTTCACTTTTTCAAGTAAGCGCATGACGGGCCTGCCCAATAGAGATAAAATAGCAGCTATGAAAATGTAAACCAATAAAGTACTCAAATAGTAGGCACACCATAAGACCAGCACAATGGCTACTACTACGAGTATGACTTTTAGTAAATCATTCATGAGCTTATTTTAATCTCTTTTGCAATGCGTCGACTAAAGATAACAAATGTGTTTTAGCTGTTTCATCTATGTCTAATGCATTTAACTGCTTCATACCTGCTTCATAATAGGCTTCTCGTTCTTGCTGGGCATATTCAGGTATTTTTAGTTGATTATAGATAGCTGTTACCGCTTTTACTTTCTCTTCTTCTTGTTCAGGCTCATTATTTGCCAACCACCCATTAAGTGCATCCGCAGTTTCTCCACTCGATAGTTCCATTGCTTTTAATAGGAGGTAGGTCTTTTTGTTCTGTACAATATCCCCACCTACTCTTTTACCGAATGCGGCTTTATCGGCATAAACATCTAAAATATCATCCTGTAGCTGAAAGGAAATACCTACTAAACGTCCGAATTCATAGAGTCTCTTCGATTCTTCCATAGAAGCACCACTAACTAAGGCTCCAATTTGTAAACTTGCTGCTATAAGAACACCAGTTTTTAGTTCGATCATTCGAATGTAATCCGCTATTTCAACGGTTTCAGCAGTTTCGAAGTTCATATCGAACTGTTGACCTTCACATAACTCAATAGAGGTTTGATTGAAAATCTGTAGCACATCAGGTACTAAAGACTTGGGCAGTTCACAAAGTAATTCATAAGCCCTGATCAACATCACATCTCCTGATAAGATGGCTGCGTTCAGACCATATTTGTTGTGCATGGTCGGCTTGTTCCTGCGCAAGGGTGCTTCATCCATGACATCATCATGCGCTAGGGTGAAGTTGTGGAAGTACTCCAGAGCCGCTGCTGCAGGCAATGCTTTTTCTATATCACCACCAAACAATTGACAGCCCAGAAGGCATAGTACCGGACGTACTCGCTTACCGCCGATCTGTAAAATATACTCTACGGGTTCATAAAGGTTCCTGGGCGTACGTTCAGAAAAAGTGGTGAGTAGATATGCTTCGAAAGTTGATTTTAATTCCTTGGGATTTTGCATAGTAGCTTTAGTCAGTTGATTCTGATACAGTAAAAGTACAGGCTTCGGAGGAAACAGTATAGAGAATGGATTGTTTTCACAAATTGATAAAATTCAAAACGAGGCTTGCTGCGAATGGTCGGTTACATTTGTCATTCCTGAAAAGGCTACTGATAATAAACAGTTTTTCGATGCTATCCTACCTATCTTATTTGGCCTTTCGCTTCGCTGTGCTGCTTTTTAAAGCTATGCCGTACAAGCTCATGTATCTGCTTTCTGATGTATTGGCTTGGGTATTCAACAAAGTGATAAAATATCGTAGAGGCGTGGTATTGGATAATTTGAATAGAAGTTTCCCCGATTTGACGAAAGAAGAAATCGAGCAGCTTGTTAAAGCACAATACAGGAATTTTACAGACATCTTTCTGGAAAGCTTTAAAGGTTTCAGTATGAGTAAAGCTGAGCTATTGAAACGTTGGGAGATCATAAATCCAGAGCTTACTTTTCCCGCTTATGAGGCAGGCAAAAGTTTGATCGTTCAAGGGAGCCATTATGCGAATTGGGAGTGGGGGGTAATGTGCGTTAATTTACAAGTCAAGCACCCACTTACTGGTATCTATAAGCCTCTGGGGAATCCACATATTGACAAGTATTTCCGTGCATCGCGCTGCCGCTTTGGGATGCGTTTGGCTCCTTTGAATCAGACAACGCATACTTTTGATCAAGAAAGAGGAGGGCCACATGCGGTGATCATGATGGCTGATCAAAGTCCGTCTAATGCCGAAAAGTCTTATTGGATGGAGTTTCTCGGTCGTCCTACAGCTTGTTTGCATGGTCCTGAAAAGCACGCAAAGCGTAAGAATATGGCCACGGTCTATTTTGCGCCACGTAGGATCAAGCGCGGCTTCTACCAGTGTGAATTGATCTCACTGGTAGAGGAACCTTCTATAGCAAACGAAGGAGAAATAACTAAAACCTATATGCAGCGTTTAGAGCAAATTTTACTAGCTGACCCGAGCTGTTGGCTATGGACACATAAACGTTGGAAAAAGGAGCTGCCAGCGGATCCTAAGTGGATTTAGTATGCTATTTACTTTTGGGTGGTGCGGGAAAGAATGCACTTGTGTTACGTATATAGGCCTGATAGTCTGGTCTGTCTTTATATTTACGCTCCAACATGGGTACGCCTGAAACATTCATTAGTAGGAAAGTAATTAAACCCGGACTAAGAAATGCGACAGCGAACCAAGGCATCTGTACGCAAAGTGCTATAATGTAAATGCCCCACCACAATACCGCCTCACCAAAATAGTTCGGATGGCGGGAATACCTCCACAATCCTTTATCCATGACTTTCCCTTTATTAGTCGGGTCATTTTTGAATTGCCTTAGCTGGTAGTCGGAAACAGCTTCCCAATAGAAACCGAAAATGAAGGCGATCGTACCGATCATATCCACGAAACCAAGTGTGCCGACTTCTGAAATATTGATGAAGTAAATGGGTAGAGCGATCATGATCATGATCGCACCTTGTAATAGAAACACTTGTAAATAGGAACGCCAAACCCATGTCTTGCCCCAATCTTCACGCCACTTCTTGTACCTGAAATCCTCGCCAGATGATTTTAAATGTCGCGAGCCAATGTGCCAGGCAAGGCGGAGCCCCCAGATCGTAACAAGAATATTTACCAGTAATTGACGTGGCGTAGGAGGGTGGTCAGTCCAATAGTAGTAGTGCCAAGCCAATAAAACGAAGCCTATTCCCCAGGCAACATCTGCCCAGCTATTGTCTTTTTTGAGGATACAGAAAAGAAAGAGAGCGGTCATGTAGAGCCAAATACTGGCAACACCACTCAGAAATAGGGTTATATCGGACATACTGGTTTTGTTCTATTTCAAAAAAAGGCTCGTTGGTATGGAAACCAACGAGCCTTCTGTTTGTTCACTTGGGATCCAAGAGAACTGATAAGTTTGTCTATTATGAATTACTCACCAGAGTAAACCATTTTGAATAAGATAGCAGCTAAAGCAGCAGCACCGAAATCACTTACTAAGTGGATCCAGATGTCAGCAACATTTACCATACCAGCAGTAACAACACCTGTTGCAACAGCAGGGTTGAAAGCACCACCAGAGATAGCACCAAATGCATAAGCACAAGCGGTTACTGTGAAACCGATAGCTAAACCATAGTAAGAATTACCAGATGTGGAAGCAGTAGTAGCTGTATGTAATACAACCCAAACTAAAGCGAAAGTACCGAATACCTCAGCGAAAATAGAGGGTAACACAGGTAAGGAACTCGCAGCTGGAATGGCAATGCCTTTACCGTAATAACCTAGTAGGTATTCACCAATAAATGCAGCAGCAACAGCGGCTACTAATTGAGCGATGATGTACATAGGTACATCTTTTGCGTCACACTTGCCACGCATGAAAACAGCTAAAGTAACAGCAGGGTTATAGTGTGCGCCCGAGATATGCCCACCTGCATATACCATAACCATAAGGATACTACCAATTGCGATAGGAGCCATTGCACCAGCGCCATTTGCTGCTAATACAACAGTTAGTACCAAGAAAAAAGTACCAATAAACTCGACAATATACTTGTTCATGTTCTTTTGGAGGTTTAAATAAGTGAAAAATGAACTTTTCTGAATCTCTGTTAAGACCTAGCTGGTCATATAGAAGTCACAAATGCTAGTTAACAAATAACTAAATTCGTGCCCATAAATTTAAGGAGAAAGAATGGATGTTCCTAGCGTGCGTTAGTTACATGGCAATATGTACGCCATAACATCACCTAATTGTCATAAATCGATACAATATATCCCCATGCAAGAAGAAGGAAAAGTCGAAAAATTGACGCTACGAGTATATGGTATAGTGTTGAATGAAAAAGAGGAGGTATTGGTCAGTGATGAATTATTGAAAGGCGGAGACTTTACTAAATTTCCGGGCGGAGGCTTAGAGCTGGGGGAAGGCACGAGAGACTGTTTGATCAGAGAATTCATGGAGGAAACAGAAACTCCTGTGGAGGTATTAAACCACATATATACAACAGACGAGCTGATACTATCTCGCTTTAGGCCTTGTCAGGTCATTTGTGTTTACTATAAAGTTCGCTTATTAACTGCTTTTCAGAAACCCATTAAAAAGAAAGCTTTTGATTACGATAAAGGGATAGATGGTTTGCAATCTTTTCGCTGGGTTCCTTTGGAAGAATTCGACGTAAATAAGATTTTGAGTTTTAGGTCTGATGTAAGAGCTATGGAAACATTCATTGCTCAGCGGAAATCTGCTATTTAGCATAAAAGAAGAAAGCATCTTCAATATGTTCTATGTGGGGTGGTGCTTTTTCAGATACGACCACTTCAATGATATCGAATCTTAGCTCTGCTTCTATTTGGTGTTGGATCATGAATTGTTCCGCAGCGCGTGCAATGCGCTTCTTTTGGTCTTTTCCAAGAAAAACAGAGGGGCGACCATAGTATTTACCGCTGCGTGTTTTCACTTCAATGAAAACGTATATGTTATTGGGCGTCTTGGCGATAATATCCA
>JAHDGT010000205.1 GCA_020631675.1 Bacteroidota bacterium | reverse complement strand
TACTGGAAACAACGACACTGACTTTGAAGGATATGTCATTACCGGTAAGATCGATAATGCGGAAGGCATTCAGGTCTTCTTGGATAATATCGATACCAAACGTGTTAATGTGATCGACACTGCCGATGTGGCTGATGATGGTACTTTTAAAATGAAAGGTAAAGTACCTAGTAAAATGCTAAGTCGCATTCGCTTGGGCAATAGTCGTGCGAACCGCTTCATCGTTCTTGAAAATGGTGACCGTACGCATATTGAGTTTGACGCGAAAAACAATACAGAATACACGGTATCTAATGACCCTGAGTCTGAAGAATTGCGTCGCTTAACATCAGACATCCAATCCAGAAAAGCGGATGAGAAGTATTTACAAGATTACGTAGATAACGCGACGGACCCGATCTTAGCCTACATTGCTTGCCAGTACTTGAAGATTGAAAATGATTACGATCGTTTCAAAAAAGTAAGTGCATTGATGAGTAAAGAATTGCCGCAGTCTAAATTGACTCAAGCTTTCGCACAGCATGTTGCTTCTTCTAAAAATATGTTGAATACAGCTGTAGGTAAAGTAGCACCCGACTTACAGTTAGACTCTCCTAATGGTGGAAAGATTCCACTTTCTTCTTTAAAGGGGAAGGTTGTTTTGATCGACTTCTGGGCTTCTTGGTGCAAGCCTTGTCGTAGAGAAAACCCGAATGTGGTGAAAGCCTATAATAAATACAAGAAAAAAGGCTTTGACATTTACAGCGTTTCTTTAGATAAGAATAAAGACAAGTGGGTGAAAGCCATTAAAGATGATGGCTTGGTTTGGAACAGCCATGTTAGTGATTTAGGTGGCTGGCAATCATCTGCTGCTGCGCAGTATGGCGTGAAGTCTATTCCTCAAACTTTCTTAATTGATGGTGAAGGAAAAATCGTTGCTAAAAACTTAAGAGGGGCGGCTTTGGAAGCTAAGTTGTCTGAACTTTTAGATGCGTAATCAATAGCTCTTTAAACTACTTCAAAAAATCCCACATCAGCTTGTATACTGATGTGGGATTTTTTGTTCAGAGATTTCCCCAAATTTTCACTTCTGTTTTATCTGTACAATTCTCCCCTAACTCTTCAATAGTTTTCTGGTGTATAGGATGTATCGCATGTGGGGCTAACTCTTTTAAAGGAGTCAATACAAAACTTCTTTGATGTAGGAATGGGTGCGGTAAGTCCAATCTATCACTTGACAAACATTTATCCCCCATTAGCAGTAGGTCGATGTCAATGCTTCGTGGACCCCATTTTTCTTTTCTTTCTCTTCCTAAGGTTTTTTCAATAGCTAATACTTTTAAAAGGGTCGCTTCGGCATCAAATCTACTAGCGATCACAATTACTTGATTCAAAAATGGAGCTTGATCCGTTTTGCCCCAAGCCGCTGTTTCATAAATTTTAGACTGGCATATTAATAGACCGACCTCTTGCTGTATCAATTTTATCGCCTCTGTCAGATACATTGCTCTATCTCCTTGGTTACTTCCGAGTGAAAGGTATATAAATGCTTGATTCATGGAGAATAGTGCTTGTAAGGTATAATGATGGCTATGCGCGCGCAAGGGATAGGAGTGGTAATGAGCCTGATAGATGCGCCCTGAGCGGCGGCTTACAAAAGCGACCTCGCGAAGCTCTTTGTAAGCCTGCCAGCGAAGCAGCAGATAGCAGGTGAATTTTAATGGATAGCCCGGTACCCTGCCGCAGGCGGGTATGCGCCCTCATTAAATTGTTGTAATTGTTTTAACAAAGTTAGTTAAGGTGTAATAAAGATAAAGTTTTGTCTACTGATTGAGCAATTAACACTATGAAGTCGGTGCGATCAACAGAACCGATTCTTAAACTTTTCAAAATCCAAGTTAACATGGGATTTTTTAGATATGTATTTGCTACTGTAGTGGGGATCATCCTTTTCCTCATGTTGTTGTTTATTATTTTCGGCGTGATGGGTTTGGTATCGGCCCGACAATCGAGTGTAAAGATCGATGCTAACTCTGTTTTGAAATTGAGTTTCAATGCTGCCATTTCTGATAGAACGAAAGCACCACAATTCAACCCGGGTACATTCCAGATGGATACGAATATGGGTTTGAATGATATCGTTGATAATATTCGCAAAGCGAAAAATGACGATAAGATCAAGGGTATTTACTTAGACTTAAGTGGTATGCCTCAGTCTATGGCCACTATGGAAGTGCTACGTAGAGAGCTGCTTGATTTTAAAGCGGATGGGAAATTCATCATCGGTTATGGGGAGGTCATTACGCAAAAAGCTTACTACATCGCTTCTTTAGCGGATGAGTTGTACCTGAACCCTGAAGGGGCGATGGAATTGAAAGGCTTGGGCGCAAAATTGGCTTTCTTTAAAAATGCTTTAGACAAAATGGATGTGAAGGCGGATCCTATTTGGGTGGGCGACTTTAAAAGTGCGACAGAGCCTTTCCGTTTAGATAAGATGAGTGATGCGAATCGCGAGCAGAATAGAGAATTGATCAGCGATTTCCAGCAGCATTATATCCAAACCATTGCTGAAAACAGAAATATGGATCAAAGAGCGGTCTATGACATCATTGATAACTTAAAAGTTCGCGATGGGGCTACTGCAAAGGAGTTCGGTATGGTGGATGACTTGCTTTATATTGATCAAGTGCTTGATATTTTAAAAGAGCGATTAGGGCTTGACGAAGATGAGAAAATCCCATTTGTGAAGCTGGGTAAATACGACAAGGTTAAAGATAAGAACAAGAAAAAAGGCGATAAGAAGAACCGCATTGCTGTGATCTACGCGGAAGGTAGTATTGTGGGTGGTGAAGGAGATGAGAACAGTATAGGTTCTGATACTTATGCCAAAGAAATGCGTGATGCCAGAACGGATAAAAAGACTCGTGCGATCGTATTGCGCGTTGACTCTGGTGGAGGTAGCGCATTGGCGTCTGAGGTCATGTGGCGAGAAATGAGTTTGGCGAAAGAGGCAGGCATTCCGGTGATCGTTTCTATGGGAGATGTTGCAGCAAGTGGTGGCTATTATATTGCCGCGATGGCGGATACCATTGTCGCTGAAGCAAATACGGTAACGGGTTCTATCGGTGTATTCGGTTTATTATTTGATGCATCCCAGTTCTACAGTGATCGCGTAGGTATCACTTTTGATACCATTAAGACCACTCGTTTTTCTGACTTTCCGACTTCTTTCTGGTTGACTGATCCGTTGACGGACGAACAAAGAGGCATCATTCAAGAAGGCGTTGATAAAATCTACGATACCTTCTTAAGTCGTGTAGCTGATGGTAGAAGCATGAGCAAAGATGCGGTTCATAAAGTAGCTCAAGGTAGAGTTTGGACAGGTCGTCAAGCCAAAGAGAATGGCTTAGTGGATGTGTTGGGTGGTTTAGATACCGCGATTGAAATAGCAGCGAACAAAGCCGGCTTAGAAGAAGGGGATTACCGCTTGCGTAACTACCCGAAACAAGAGGATCCTTTTGAGAAATTCTTAAAAGGATTAAGTGGGCAAGCCAGCAGCGAAGAGCTCATTAAAAAGCACTTAGGCACGCATTACCAACATTTTAAAATGCTTCAAGACTTAAAACAAATGCAGGGGTATCAAGCAAGATTACCTTATGTATTAGAGGTTAGATAGTACTACAAATAGTTTTCTGCAATTTTTAGCCTTTTCAAAGAACTTTAGTCAAGTTTTCATGTTGATAAGGTGTAACGGCATGAAAATTGTCCGTCTAACTAATAGAGTTTTGAGTTAAAGCAAGGCGCTCGTCCGCGTAAGGACAGCGCCTTCTTTTTTTATAATTGATGGTGAGATTTGATGAAGTAGTTTTAAATTGTGCCTCAACTCCAACTAAAACCCTTTGCCATGAGAACGAGCATACTCTATTCCATTTTCTTTTTTTGTTGTTTTACATTGATGTATTCTTGTGCTAACTCGGAAGACAAGTCCACGAACAATAAAAAGATAACAAGTACCGCTAAGAAAGCGAGTACCGAAAAAAATAAAACCCAAAAGAAGCCTCGTGATCTTTCTGCTCGCAATATTTTCAATCTATATAAAAACAATTGTGTGGTCTGTCATGGCATGGATGGCTCTTTAGGTCTTGGTGGTGCGGGTAATCTTACTTTAAGTAAACTCCCTAAAAAAAATGTGGTTGAGATCATCACCAATGGCAAGGGTAAAATGACACCCTATAAAGACTTGTTAAGTGAGAACGAAATCGATATGATCGCTGATTTTGTCATGGCATTAAGAGATAATACCGGACAAGAAGATGTGGATCCTCATATTCACGGTCACGGTCCAGATGGACATTAGTGTTATGCAGAAATATCCCCTCTAAAAAATAGCTATAATATTTAGTAAATACTAAAAATTATAGCTATTTTTGTTTTCACGCTTTTAGCCTGCGTTTTATCCTCTCGTCTTACTCTTTTGTCCTATGTCCAGCCCAAAGCATGTCAGTAGTAAAACCACCCTATCCAAAGGATCAGAATGGAGGGTTTGGGATCTACATGTTCACTCTCCTGCTACTTATTGTGATCAGCCCAGTAAACATGATTACGAAATGTTCCGCGATAAGCTGGCTGCTTGTGAGGCGGATGTGATCGGCATCAATGATTATGCGACTTTGGCGGGTTACCGCCAGCTCATGAACATGGGTGGTGTACCGGGTAAAACGCTCTTACCCGTGGTAGAATTCAGAATGAATAATACCGTAGGGCATAAAGGGAAAAACCCGCTTAAATCCGGCACCAACATCAACTTTCACATCATTTTTGACAATGATCCGGATTTGTTGAATCGCATCGAATCTTGGCTGGGCAGGCAGTCGGTATATGTTCATGGAGGGATAAAAGAATTTCTTTCCGATCTTTCTCCTGAAAAGCTTGAAAACGTTTCTTTTGATTATACGCATACCGTAGAATCATTAAGAAAGAACAACTACTTGAGTAATCGACATTTAGTCTGGCTACCCTATGATGAATATGGGGGTGTCGATACCATCAACCCGGTACATGATGGCGGCTATAAACTCGGTCTGATCAAAAATGCTGACATCATTGGCTCTTCTACTAAAAAGCAGATCGACTTTTTCTTGTGGAGAAGTGATCGCCCTAATCAAGATCGTGCTTATTTTCAACAGTATTTTGAACGTCCGATGCCTTGCCTAAAAGGCAGTGATTCGCACGAACTGCACTATCCCTTTGGTCGCTTGAGAGACGCGGATTCTAAGCCTACGGAACGCTACTGTTGGATCAAAGCCTCGCCTAACTTCAGAGGATTGAAGCAGATCGTTAACGAACCCGCTGGTCGGATTCACATTGGTCAAAAACCACGATCCTTACAACAGTTTCACAAGAACAAAACCCGTTACATCCAAAGCATTGAAATTAACAAAGCTGGTGAATCCACACTTGAAGAAGATTGGTTCGATGGTAGCAAACTAGAGCTCAATCATGAATTGGTGACCATCATTGGCAACAAAGGAAATGGCAAGAGTGCTTTATTGGATATTATAGGACTCTTGGGCAACACACATAACCACGATTACTTTTCTTTCCTGCGAAAAGACCGTTTTCTTAAAGATGGTAAAGCAGCCAACTTCAATGCTAAAATAACCTGGGAGAACGAAGATGTACTTGAACGTAAACTTCACGAAAAACCGCCTAAACAAGCCTACGAAAAGGTAAAGTACATACCCCAAGATTTCTTGGAAAAGCTTTGTAACGAACAAGAAGAAACCTTCGCTAAAGAGCTGAAAAAAGTCATCTTTAGCCATGTACCTAAAGACGAACGCTTAGGCTGCTCCAACTTAGATGAACTGATCCATTTCAAGACCCATAACATCGGTCATAAAATAGAAGAATACCGATCAAAGATCCGTCAGTTGAACACTCAGATCATTGCTTTAGAACAAAAAGCGCATCCTGACGAAAAGACCAGGTTACAGCTAGAATTCGATGAGCGTTTGTCTGAGTTAAAAGCACTCTTAAAAGACAAACCCGCTTCTCCCCTACAGGCGAAGCTATCCGCTGCGGACACAGGCACACAAAATGCGCAGCAGCTGGAGCAGGAACTACAAGACCTACTGCAACAATCCAAAAAACTGAATGAACGCAAGATCCAGATCCAAACCGACTTGGAAAGCTTGATCCATCTTGAAGAAGATACCCGTAGATTGTTTGAAAATTACGAAAGCATCAAAGCACAACATACTCCTATGTTGGAGAAAGCCGCTTTGCCTTTTGAGAAAATCATTCAACTACACTATAATGAAGACTTGGTCCGTCAACTCAAACAGGGTTTACAACAGGAACTGCTATTGTTAGACGAGCAACTCAATCCTAGCAAGACTGCTAATGTGAGCATTTCCGATAAAATAGAACAAGTCAAGCTGTCTTGGCAAAGCATGGAAGAACGCTTAGACGAACCCAATCGCCTGTCTCAGCGTTTTCGTCGCGAGCTTTTAGAACATCACGATGCTTGCCACTCCATTCTTGGTAATAGCGGTATTTCTGAACCCGGCACCCTGCGCCATTTAAAGCAACAGCTTTCTTTCATTGAAAATGAACTGCCTTTAGCATTAGAAGATTTGCATCAAAAACGGGAAGAAGCCGTACTCAAACTTCATAAACTGCTGACTAGAGCGCTCGACATTTACCGTCAGTTGTACACGCCCGTCACCAAATTCATTCAGCAATACCAAGAGCTGAACCACGACTACCAGATCAGATTGGATGTCAATCTAGAGATGAATGACTTCAGCGCTGACTTTTTCGATTGTATAGACCGAGGAAAAGCCGGCAGCTTCAATGGTAAAACAGATGGTCAACAAAGGTTTGAACAATTACTGGGTGATGTCCAAGCGCATGAGCCCCAAAGTCTGAGCAGTTGCCTGAACAACATACGCTACGCTCTAGAGCACGACATGCGACCCACTAAGAAAAACGCGCCTCGTCGTGTTGAAGATCAATTGCGTAAAGGATCAGATAAAAAGCAAAAACTCTACGATCTCATTTTCGGCCTAGAGTACTTAGAACCTGAGTACGCCCTGAAATTAGGCAATAAGCCATTGAGCGAATTGTCTCCCGGTGAGCGGGGTGCGCTCTTGCTGATCTTTTACCTCATATTGGATCAAGACAACATCCCCCTCATTATTGATCAGCCGGAAGAGAATCTCGATAATCAGAGCGTATATCAAATCTTGGTTCCGTTTATTAAAAGAGCCAAGCAACGCCGCCAGATCATCATCGTCACCCACAACCCGAATATAGCAGTGGTCTGCGATGCCGAGCAGGTCATCCATGCCTCCATAGATAAATCCAATCGACATAAGGTCACCTTCACCTCTGGTGCGATCGAGGACCCGCATATCAATGAGCGTATCGTAGCTGTCTTAGAAGGAACCATGCCGGCTTTTGACCTTCGTAAATCCAAGTATCAATTGATTTGATCTGTTCAAATTGATCAGTGTGCATGCCCGCCTTCGTCAGGGCACCGGGCTATCCGTTCCAATTCAGCCCTTGTTCGCTGCTTCGCTGGCAGGGCTAAAAATGGCTACCTCTGGGCCGCCTTTTTAGCCCGCCGCTCAGGGCGCTCCTTAAGGGCTTCATTTCCTCTCCTATCCCTTGCACGGCAACAGCAATTTAATTCGTTTAAAATAGAAATAATACTTACCTTTGCGCACTATTTTAATGCACTTACTTGATTCATTCAAGACATAGTGTG
>JAHDGT010000204.1 GCA_020631675.1 Bacteroidota bacterium | reverse complement strand
GCTGTACAGCCATTCGCATCCGTACCTTCTACTACATAGTAAGTATCTTCTGTAGGCGTGACAAATGGGTTAGGGATAGAGGTATCACTGATGTTTTCCGTCGTTAACCAATTATAGGTTTCTGCTCCTGAAGCGCCTAATTCCACACCTTCTCCCGGACATATCGTTACGGTCTCACCTGCCTCAACAGTTCCGCCATCAAATACGATCAATGCGGCTTGTAGTGGCTGTAGTGTACAATCACACTGTACATCATCCAACAATAGAACGATGGTCTCTAAAGGCTCTGTAATAGCATCTGAATACACTTCAATATCAAGTACATAGGTTTCCTCACCTGCTGGAATGGTGATTTGCTCAGGCACATCGGCATAGTCAACTCCTTCTGTTGCCGTACCACCTAAGCTCAAGTCGATCACAAAGTCGACAGAAAGATCAGAGTCTTCACTACGTGTAAAAACAAATTGACCGTCTAAACAGCCCTCGTATACTTCCTGTGTGCCTTCAACTCCACCAATAGCGGATACACTTACCGCACTACCATCACTAAAACTATTCGCTTCTAAGAATACACCAGAGTCTAAGATCTCATCTCCAGCATCCGCAATGGCTAGTTTGATGTGATAACTTTCACAGGCGGTCAATCCATCGACAAAAGCCGTCAATGTAGTTGTTGTACCATCAAACTGTGTATTACTACTACCAGTTGACGTATTCACATAATAGCTTGAATTGTCTACATCATTCACATTATCAATCGAAACAGGTGTGCTTGTACCTGGTACTAAGGCTATATTTTGATTCCCCGTGATGCCTGGTCCGCTGATAAAGAACGCAAAAACGTCATTGTAACCCGCATCAACAAACTCTAAATACTCTTCAGAGCCGAAAACATAATTAAAAGAAATATTGTCCGTGGAAGGAACAAAGTCGAATTCTAAAACCGCAGCATCATAGGTTTCAACAGGGAAAAATCCAGTATCGGCGATCAAATCGTCCAAGTCGTCATCACCAGGAACACCTACACCACCAGCAGGCTCAGTAGCTCCTCCATCATTATTAGGTCCGTAAGCGATGTCTCCATAACCTGATGTTAGTAAAACACCTTCCGTGAAACCAATATCCAAATTCGCTCCTTGCTCAAAGTAGTTCAATTGTAATGGGTCTCCTGTGAACTGCACATTGGAAACGCTCAAACAACCACCACCGATCAATACTTCTTGTACTAGGTAATACGGGCTATTCGGATCATCTAATCCTAAATCCACAATTACAGTGGCACTACCATCACCTGTACCATCACAGAAGGCATCATTTGCTTCAACAATAGTATAAGTAGTGATCGTAGTAGGGAATACATCAAAAACATAAGGTGTGCTCATGATGTCATCCACGGTATAGTTAGTAACTCCATCTGTATAAGTCACACTCCAAGGTGGTGTACCCGTGAAGTCGATATTGATATAAGTAGGATAACCCGCCAAAGTAAAGCCTCCACCACTGATGGTCGCACTTGGTGGAGCAACTGTAATGGTTTTCGTGATCTGATCCACACCAAGATCATTCGTTACCGTAAGCGTCACGTCATAAGTGCCTTCCGCAGCATAGGTAACGGTTGGATTTTGATCCGTAGAACTACTTGGGGTCGCACCTGGCATATCCCACTCCCAGTTCGTCAGATCAATTCCCCCGCTAATATCTGTGAAAGTGACAGCTTGTCCGGCACAAGCAGTAGCAACAAAATCTGTAGTGAATCCAGCTAATGGCTCACTAGGCACGCACAAAATCGCTTGATGCGCATTTACACGACCAGCTCCTAATTGATCCACAAAACCCGGGTTGATCCCATAAATGTCATCCGCTGTTTCTTCTAAGCAATCTTCTACTCTTTGCGGACTCATATTCGGATCCATAGATAGCATCAAAGCAGCTAAACCTGACACATAAGGACAAGCCATAGAAGTACCATCGTAAAATTCGTAGGCAGAATCATTTGTAGCAACAGGTGCCCAGATGTTCACTCCTGGCGCACATACATCAATGCTATCTCCGTAGTTGGTAAAACTCGCTTTATTATCTCCATTATCTGTAGCGGCCACACTGATCACAAACTCATAAGAAGCAGGATACATAGGGTCAGATACATTATCATTACCCGCAGCTGCTATAAGAACAATACCCGCATCACGGCCAGCCGTCATAACCGCCTGTTCCGTATCAGATGGTGCACCACCACCCCAAGACATACTAATGATATCCGCACCAGCAGCGATCGCGTATTCTACTCCTTGGAAACCAGCAGCGATCGCACCGCTACCATCTGTAGCCGTTTTAATGGCCATCAACTGTACATTGAAAGAAGGTGCGGCTATACCGATACCATTATCTGTAACCGCCGCCGCGATACCCGCACAGTGAGTACCATGCGAAAAAGTGAAGTTATCAATAGTGCCATCAGGATTTGGATCATTATCCCCACTTGCTGGATCCCAGCCATTAATATCATCCACATAGCCATTGCCATCATCATCGGTTCCATTGCCTGCTACCTCTCCTGGGTTCACCCAGATATTAGCCGCTAAGTCTTCATGCGTTGTTAGAACCGCATCATCTACCATACCGATCACCACAGTAGAACTACCCAGTTGAATATCCCAAGCTGCTTCTGCTTGTGTAATGAGTACATTGTACTGATCCGGATGGATGTCATTAGGCGTAAGGAAAGTATGGTGAGCTGGCTGTTGCTCCGCGAACTCTACAAAATCATAGGCTTCCAAAACCTCGATCAATGCACTCGCCATTCTATGGTTGGAGAACTCCAAACGATAGTAGTCGTTCATAGATTCCAAGCGGGGAAATGCGCGCTCTATCTTCTGAATACCATATTGATTCAAAATCGCTTTGAAACGACAACGACGGTAGTCAAAAGCCGTTTCTTCGTTGAATTTAATGTGCGCATTCGCCCCATCCCATAATTTGACATAGAGTTGACCATCTTTGTACAAAGGTCTTTCCGAGTTTTGACTGACCTCTGCCAATTGCCAATCGTTGCCCGTTTCGTTGTCGAGTGGAGCAATATACATTGGTGTTGTTGAGGAAGCGGCAAATAGACCCGTTCCGCTGATCAGTAGCAAGAATAATATAAAACTGCTACTCCTGAAAAATGCGGATGTTGACTTGGACGTGAACATAGTTTGTATGATTAGAGTGTGGATAGTATTGATGTGTATGAGGTAAGATGTAGACCTAGCTATAAGAGCAAACGCTGTATCTATTGAGAATCGTCTTTGCGAACATTCCCAATTGTTAAGTGAAGTTAATAAGAAGTGAAGCAATACAGAAAATACATAAGTGAGCATTTGTCGCCTCTCAAAACACCCACAAACGCACACAAACAACTAATTGTCAACATTTTAACACACAACTAAGCCACACATCAAATCTAACGCCAGTACTTTAATCCTCCTGATTTGTCGCCTATTTCGCCCTTCATCTAAAATCATTTTTGGCTACTGGGCGACAGCTCATCCGCAAGGGATAGGAGCGGTATGGAGTGTGCTGGATGCGCCCTGAGCGGCGGCGTAAAAAGGCGGCCCAGAGGTAGCCATTTTTACGCCTGCCAGCGAAGCAGCAGACAGCACCCTCCATTTAGCGGATAGCCCGGTGACCGCAGTGAAAGCTTGCGCTTTCTCAGACCCGAGACATGAGACCCGAGACGTGAGATTTTCGTGCAGGACGTCGATTTATTATGACGAGTACTAGCGCAGGCTTTTATTGCGGGCATGCGGCATGAAAATATTTGTTGAAACAATACTCAGACTTTAGGGTTATATCTTCTACAAAAGTACAGGGCTATTCTAGGAAGTCCGTTCACTGACGTTTTTTAGTGATATGAATCCGTATCTTTAGAGCCTTGATATGTAGTACACGGACAAAAATAATCGTTGCTCCTAGCTTGCTCTTTTAGCTGTATCCTGCGTTATGAAAAGCCTCATTTAGCTCTGCTATACCTCGTTTTTCATGCCTTGACTACAACTAAAATAGCTCTACCATGAGCTATACGCTTACTTTTGTCCGTGTACTTCTCAACCACCATGCTTTTTTTGAGTTGTCATAACCTCAACCATCACATTTTTCAAACTATGTATAAACGATTACTCGGTCTGTGCTTATTGGTGCTGACCTTTTCCCCTCTTTCTTTAAATGGGCAGCAGCTATCAGCTATTGATGTGGCTTTACAGTCGCTAGAAAACCAACAAAAGAACCTTCATTTAGAAGCGAGCGACATGCAAGATGTCGTGGTCAGTGATGCGTATAGCAGTAAGCACAATGGTGTGCATCATGTGTATTTGCAGCAGCGTTACAATGGTATTCCTATTACGAATAGCTTGCTGAATGCGACTATAGACCGTGATTTGAATCCTGTTAGTCTGAAAGGACAATTCGTGAGTGCTATGGTAGCCAAGGCGAATGCTACTAAGCCTTCTATTAGTGCGAAAGCCGCATTTGAGATCGCGGCGAATGATCGCGGCTTGAATGTTTCTAGTGCTATTCGTGTACTCAGCAAGGAAAAAGACGCACAGCGTAGAACGGTTTTATCTGAAGGAGATATCGCATCTCAACCCATTGAGGTGGAGTTGGAGTACTTACCTATTGGCGAACCAAAGTCCACTAAGACTTTGCCCTTATCTTGGGTGGTGGATATTTACACCAAAGATCACCAACACTATTGGAAGATGTGGGTAGATGCGAGCAGTGGTGAGGTACTTAAAATGGAAGATCGTGTGATCAAGTGTATGGTTCCTGCTTTGGGTGCCTCGCATTCACACTCTGCTTTATGTACGCATAGCCATACTGCCGCGATGATGCCTTTGGATGAGGAAGGCATTTACAATGCTTACCCTTTGGGTGTGGAAAGTCCGAATCACGGCGATCGTGAATTATTGACCGAGCCGTGGTTAGCTGCTCCGAACGCCTCGCCTTTCGGTTGGCATGATACGGATGGTATAACGGGTGCGGAGTTCACCATCACTCGCGGTAATAATGTATATGCGCAGGAAGACCAAAATGGCAATGATGGTTTTGGTTACGCCCCTGATGGTACGGATGATCTGATCTTCGATTTCGAGATCGACTTTGATAGTCCGCCAGGAGATTATGTGGATGCGGCAGTGACCAATCTTTTCGTTTGGAACAACTTGATGCACGATGTGTGGTATGAGTATGGCTTTGATGAAAGCAGTGGTAATTTCCAAGCGACCAACTATACGAATGATGGTCAGGATGGTGATTTCGTGATCGCTGACGCACAAGATGGTGGCGGTATCAATAATGCCAACTTCTTCACACCGGATGATGGAAATAACCCGCGTATGCAGATGTACGAGTGGGGTTCAAGTGCGAATACGCAATTCCAAGTAACTGGCCCGGGGGCTATAGATGGTTTTTATACGAACTTACCTGGAGGTTTCGGCCCTGCCTTCCCTCCTATTGACGAAGCTTTGGAAGCGAGTTTGATTTTAGTGAATGATGGTACTGCTGATCCCACTTTAGGTTGTGAAGCCTTTATCAATGATGCGGACGTGGATGGTAATATCGCCTTGATAGACCGTGGTGATTGCTTCTTTGTGGAGAAAGCTGCTAATGCTGAAGCGGCAGGTGCGATCGCTATGGTGGTTTGTAATAATGAGCCGGGCGGACCGATCACTATGGGTGGCGACACGGGTGGTTTGGGTATTCCTTGTATGATGATCGGACAAGCGGACTGTGCCGAGATCAAATTGTATTTGGATGATGGTGTTGATGTGAAGTTATTCGTTTCAGGTGGTGCTTCTAATATTGATGGCGACTTGGACAATGGTATTATTTGCCACGAGTACGGGCATGGCGTTTCCATTCGTTTAACGGGTGGTCCTTCCAGTTCTGGTTGTTTATCAAATGAAGAACAAGCAGGTGAAGGATGGAGTGATTGGTTAGGTTTGGTCATGACCACTACGGAAGACAATAGCGGCGATGAAGTTCGTGGCTATGGCACCTTCGCGATCAACCAGCCTGTTACGGGTACGGGTATTCGCACCTATCCGTACAGCACGGACATGAGCGTGAACCCACATACTTATGACGACATTAAATTTGAGTCCATACCGCATGGCGTAGGCTCTGTTTGGTGCGCGATGATCTGGGATCTTTACTGGCGTTTTGTAGATGAGTATGGTTTTGACAGCGACATCTATAAAGGTAATGGTGGTAATAATATAGCTATGCAGTTGGTGACCGACGGTATGAAACTGCAAGTTTGTAACCCTGGTTTCGTGGATATGCGGGATGCGATCATCGAAGCGGATCAGTTGAATTATGATGGTGCTTATACTTGTATGATCTGGGAAGTATTCGCCAATAGAGGTTTAGGCTACAGTGCGGATCAAGGCAGCTCTACCAGTAGAGCAGATGGTACAGAAGCTTTTGATACCCCTCCATTATGTCTACCAGGCTTGAAAATCACTAAATCAGCTGTTGATCAAGTAGCTGCTGGTGAAGAATTGAGCTATACCTTAACCATTACCAATAATACCAGTGAAGACTTGAACTTCATCTCTTTCTCTGATGAGTTACCTGAAGGTTTATCTTTCGTGAGTGCGAGCTGCGGCGGTGCTGATTTAGGCGGTGGATCAATCTTGTTCCCGAATATCAGCTTAGCAGCTGGAGAGAGCTTTACTTGTACGCTTTATACCATGGTAAATGTGGACAACTTCTCTTCGATATCTTTCTCAGATGATCTGGAAAGTGGTAATGTTTTCTGGAGTACTTATGCCGATGAGTCTTGGGGCAGTGATGATGAATTCGAACTAACGGATGACAATCCGAATAGCGGTAGTTTCTCTTGGTTCTGCGGTGACCCCGAGTACAGCTCGGATCAATACTTGGAAAGTTTCTTACCGATCGTGGTAACGGGTACAGCTCCTATTTTGAGCTTCATGCATTCCTATGATACGGAAGCTACTTGGGATGGCGGTGTAGTTGAGCTTTCAACAGACCTTGTAGATTGGTTCGATGCCGAAGACTTGTTTGTTCAAAATGGCTACAACAGCACCATACAAGAGAATGATGCCAGCCCCATTAGTGGTCAGCCTGCCTTCACAGGTAATAGCGGTGGTTATATCGAATCTCATATTGACTTAAGCAGTTTTGTGGGTGGTTTCCTTTATGTACGTTTCCGCTTTGGTTCTGATGGTTTGGTGGGTGGTAATGGCTGGTACATTGATGACATCAATGTTTTAGAAGCGGTTTACATCACCAATGAAGCTTGTACCAGCGCGGGTGATGAGCCTGAATTGAACGCTTGTGATCAAGCCACCACTTTGATCACCGAGCCTATTGATGTGATGCCTGGTCTGAATAACGATCAAGTACTGGCGAATGGCATTCAGGTGTACCCTAATCCAAGCCATGATCAGTTGTTTGTTAGTCCGTCTACGCAACTGCAAAACCAAGCCCTGAACAGCCGCATTCAGTTGATGGACATTCAAGGTCGACAAGTATTCAGTACACAACAAGAGAGTTGGACCAATACCATTACGATCAATACCGCTGATTTACCACAAGGCATGTACCTATTGACCATTGATGTGAATGGTACGCTTTCACAGCAGAAGGTGATGGTGCAGCACTAAATCTCAAGTACCTAAAATAAATCATCTTCATGAAACGTATACTTTACTACTTCGCGATTTGCTTCTTGTTCGTAGGGCTAC